>JAIOSX010000327.1 GCA_021107345.1 Candidatus Aegiribacteria sp. | reverse complement strand
CGAACAGGAGCAGCTGAATCTGGACCGCCAGGATCTGCACGCTCAGAAACTCGAGAGCCTCGGAATACTGGCCGGTGGTATCGCTCATGATTTGAATAATCTGGTCACGGGTATCCAGGGCAATGCGGACCTTACTCTATTCGATCTTCCCCCTGGATGTCCAGTTCATCAGAATATCCAGGACATCAAGACGACAGCTTTTCGGGCTGCCGAACTCTGTCAGCAGATGCTTGCCTATTCAGGAAGAGGACATTCCATAACCGAGCCGGTCAATCTATCGGAGTTGGTTCAAGAGATGTCCCACATCCTTGAGGTCTCAATCAGGAAGAAAGCTGTTCTGAAGTATAAACTCTCAGAAAACCCTGTCATCATCATGGCTGATGCGACGCAGATCAGACAGGTGATTATGAACCTGATTACGAACGCATCGGACGCAATAGGTGATAGAAGTGGCGTGATTTCGATATCTACAGGGCTTATTTTTTGCGATACCTCTCACCTGTACGAAAAGCATGTTGACAAGAATCTACAGGAAGGAATGTATGCTTTTCTTGAGGTGACCGATACCGGATGTGGAATGGATATCTTGACCAAAGAGAAGCTGTTCGACCCGTTTTTCTCAACCAAGATTGACGGGCGAGGACTGGGATTGTCTGCTGTTCAAGGTATAGTAGCCGGACACGAAGGAACGCTCAGGGTCAACAGCGAACCCGGAAAAGGAACTACATTCAGGATTCTCCTGCCTGCCTCTGACATATCCGTAAAACCAGATACAACAGAAAAGAACGAGCAGCGGGGATGGAGTGGACATGGTACAGTTCTCATGGCTGACGATGAGGAAACAGTGCGCAAGATTGGTAAACATATGCTTGAGCGGCTGGGTCTCAACGTGATATTGGCTCTGGACGGCCGGGAAGCTGTAGAGATCTTCCGCGCCAGACATGACGAGATCGATTGTGTCCTCCTCGACCTGACGATGCCTGACATGGATGGGGAAGAAGCCTTTCAGGAAATGCAGAAAATCCAAAACGATGTTCGCATAATTATGTCAAGTGGCTACAGCGGGCAGGAAATTTCAAGGCGCTTTGAAGGTAAAGGGCTTATCGGATTCATCCAGAAACCATACATTCTGAATGTATTTCAAGAGGCTATCCGTAAAGCTATCGAGGGTAAAAAGAAGTAAAGCATTTGAAAACCGGTATACAATAAAAGCGCAGATTGCTTCATCCCATGTGATATTCAAGATCCCAGGCGTTTCAACCATCCGTTTGCTTCAATTCCGGAAAAAATTTCATTCGCCTTGGAATAACATTCCTTCGATCCGTCTTTGTTACCTGATTCCTCACGCATCTGCCCCTTGTAGAAAAGCGTGATCGCCAGGTTATAGTTATCATCAAGTTCTCTGAAAATAACTGCGGATTTCTCGAAAGATTCAGCCGAACTGCTCCAATCAAGCTTTCTTGCATAAAGTCTGCCGGCCAGTTGATGAGCCATCGCCTTCAAATTCCTGCCAGCAGATTCCTCCGGAGAAATAAGAATATCCGTTATCCCATCTTCCAGCCCCTCATGTCTGTTCTCCTCAAAGTCGAGTGACAGGATGCTGATATCAATTCCCTTTATCTGGCTTACTGCATCAATCTCAATGGCTATTTCGCGGGATTTTATATAGCATTCCCTGGCGGATTCAAGGTTGTTCATCATGTTCAAGGTGTCACCTTCGCTCATCAGGCATTCCATTATCCCTCTGCGGTCGCCTGTATTTTCCCTGATGATGAGCGAATCGCTTATCAATTCCAGAGATGCTTCATATTCGCCAAGAATCCGGTTGATATCACCCATATTGGCCAGAATCGCGGATTCGGTTCGGGGATCACCGATCTCCCTTGCTATCGCCAACGATCGATTAAAAAACTCAAGAGATCTGTTGTATTCACCGAAAAACTCATAAGCCTTACCGATGTTATTAAGATTCATGGCTACTGCATTCCTGTTACCGATTCTTTCAGTTATCTCAAGCGAAAGCATGAAGTACTCGAGTGCCTTCCTGTACTCACAGAATCCCCAGTATATAAGACCGCAGTTATTGAGGCATGCAGCGTTCGTCTTTATGTCACCTATTCGTTTCGTTATTTCCAGGGAACGTTTGAAGTAGTCCATGGCTTTGTTATACTCGCCTAGATTCCAGCAGGCAGCGCCTATGTTGTTGAGTGTTGAAGGACTGATTGGTTCTCCACCCGTTTCTTCAAGCAATCTCAATGACTGCTCGTAGTATTCCACAGCATCATGATATCTGCCCAGATGCCAGCACCCAAGGCCGGAATTATTCAGGGCATTCGCCACCTTTTCCATGTTTTCAATCTCTCTTGAGATTTTTTCAGCTTCTTCAGCTGTTTCCAGAGCTCTGTCATATTCTCCGATGTCAAGATACGGTTTGCAGATATGCAGAAGACCATCAACTTCGAGTTCTCTGTCTGATATCTTACTCGATTGCAGTATTATTTCCTGAAGCTCATGAATCGCCTGTTCGTTCTCTCCGAGAATGCTCAACGCTACCGCCCTGTTCATCAGGCATTCGATTTTTTCCCTGTTCCACTCTGTCTCGTTTGTTCTAAAGCATTCTATCGCCTTGTCGTAATACTCTACAGCTTCCCTGTAAGCATATGATTCTCTTGCCTTGTCACCGGCTGAAATGCTGTATTTTACCGCTCTCTCCGTATCCCCGCCCTGGTAGAAATGCAGGGCCAGATCCTCTACAACTTGCTCCACTTTTTCACTGTGGGAATCCAATAGTTTCCCGGCAATTGTCAGGTGAAACTTCTGGCGTTTAGCTCCGTTTATGCCGTCGTAAACCACTTCTCTAATGACATCCTCAGGAAAGTAAAACTGTTCTCCGTCGTACTCCTTCAGAAGCCCTACCTTCAGTACTTCGTCCATCAGGTCAAAGAGCTGTCCTTCGTTCCATTCAGTAATTTCCAGCAGGAAGCTGAAATAGAATTCCCGGCCGATTACAGCAGCGTGTTCTATGAGATCCATGGCTTCAGTTGAAATCAAGTCTAACTTTCTGCCTATCACGTCTTTAATGGAATGAGGAATCCTGTTCGTTCTCTCTTCATGGAATATCCACCTGTCATTTCCCCAGAAAAGGGCACCACTCTCATGAAGGGATTTCATAAGCTCTTCGATGAAGAATGGATTCCCTCCGGTTTTCTTGTAGATGTATTCCGTGAGTTCGAGGGGTGGAATCCTGTCGATTATTAGTGAGAGCATCCTG
>JAIOSX010000143.1 GCA_021107345.1 Candidatus Aegiribacteria sp. | reverse complement strand
GGATGAAAGTATTCCCTGGGAAGACAGGTACTGGCTTGACAGAAGAGTGAGATCTGCGATCTCTCAGAACCTCCACACATTCTTCGATACAGAGGGTAATCCTGTCCATGTTGATGCTGATGGAATATTCCCCGGAGAGTTCTACTGGCGCGAACACATGATTGTTGATCCTGCTGGATGGAATGTTCCAGAAGGAGCTGACCGACCACTTTACTTTGAGGAATGGGATATTGGTCATCTGTACAATCCGTACGGATATCGAGTTGGAGAGTACGCACTTGCTTTACCAACTATGTCTATTTCAAGAGATGGCAATATTGCTGCTGATGCTGGTCTAGTATCTTTGATCCCTGAAGAGACATTTCCAGTTGAAACATTTGAATTCATCATGTTCCCAGATGGCTCATATCGGGATGATATTGTGACCAATCCAGATAGAGAATACGATGCTGTAGTTGCACCAGACGGAAGTGTAGCTGTCTTCTTTTGCATAAGAGCATCACAAGAGTCTATTTCAGACGGACAAGCTGATACCTATGTACTTGATAGTGATGGTAACGTGATAAGATCATTCACCTTACCGATTCGTCTCAAGGATTCCTGGCTTCCTACTATTTCAGAAAATGGTCGTTATGCGTGTCACTATACTGGTGGTGCAACCGCCTGTCTGATTGACTGCTACAATGGAACTGCTGAATTTGCGTCAGAACGGACGGATTACAGCAGAAACTGTGCTGAGTACAGTTTCTCTCCTGACGGAGAATACTTATGCATGGGAGGTTCCATCACTGGGCAAATAAGGGAGATCGATACTGGAGATATCACCCTGATGGATGATGAAACACCATCAGACGCAACTTCCGAATTCCCATTTACATCTGTTAACTGCTCAAATGGGGCATTCTGCGTAACAAGAACAACATTTCATAGGTACGAATCAGATAACCTGAATCAGTTGGCTATCTATCTAAAAGACATAAGAATCAACACTATTGATATAACGTCCAGCTGGAAAGTAACCACAGAAATATCGCCTAATGGATACTTCTTGATAGCAAATCCAATAGATGCAGCCCATGGCAATCCATCGCACTTTAGTGGGTCTGACCTGTATAATCTCCCTTTAATCGTGATGCAGATTGAGAGCAGGTGATCAGGATGAAGCGTATCAACTCAATAACAGCCCTGGTCGTCTTTGCATTAGAAATACTGAGTATTCCAGCGAATGCCAATGATCCAACGAACGTACCCTGGCCGGTTGGAAGCACTCTTAGCGAGATGAATCAGACAAAAACCATAATGAACAGCTATGGAGAACCAAATACGTGGAGTGAACGCAGGTTTCATTCAGGAATCGACATCGATGCTCTAACAGAAACTGGCGGCGATGGAGATGAAGTGCGATGTGTTATCAATGGAGTGTACCTTCTTCAGTGCAGCATCGGCTCTGAGGTCAGTACCGGGAGCTTTGTTGTGAGGAGGGATTAGAAGAGAGTTATCAACACCCGCTCATGTTAACGCATACATATGAAATGTAGGGCAGTGTCTTGAGCGTGGTGTCGTTAAAAGCCCCGTCCCTCGGAAGGGGGGGCGGGGATTTCATACGCCCCTTTTTGGGCAGAAGGAAGTAAAATCGCAGGTATCGCAGGAGGGATTCCTGGAGGTGCATACCTGCCTGCCGTGGAATCCGAGCTGGTGGCTGAATGAGGTCCAGCGGTCTTCAGGCAGCAGTTTCTTCAGGTTTGCCTCTATTTTGTCCGGTTGTCTGGCACGAGTAAGATCAAGCCTGCCCGCCAACCTTCCCACATGGGTATCCACGATGATAGCAGGTTTGTTGAACGCCTCTCCTATGATTACGTTAGCGGTCTTTCTTCCCACACCGGGGATCTGAACCAGTTCATCAATAGTATCAGGCAGCCCGTCATTCTTCACAAGCCATTCTGCGGCACTCTGGATTGATTTCGCTTTCGACCTGAAAAAGCCAAGAGAATGAACTATAACCTCTAGCAATCCCCGATCTGCTGCAGCAAGCCCTTTGATATCGTGTACTTCGTTCCAGAGCCGGGGGGTTACCTGATTAACTGCGTTATCCGTTGTTCTTGCTGACAAAATTGTAGCTATCAGGAGTTTTTCAGGATCTTTGCCGTACTCAAGAAGGCACCTGGCATCAGGATAGAGAAGAGGCAGGCGTTCAAGAAGTACCTGTATACGTTCCCTGTTGTTCACGTTTTTTTCCCTCTCGGATAAGATTTTGATTTATACTTCAATCTAGTATCTTAGGTATCCTGAACGCAAGTGGAAGGAGAAATTCTTGAAGATAGAAAAATGCGGAATAGAAGGCACTCATCTTTACAGTATGACAGAATACAAGGATATAAGGGGAAGCTTTTTCGAGCTCTTCAGAAAGGAGTGGCTCCCGGAAGTATTCGGTGACAGAATCCAGGTCAACTGTTCCAGATCAGGGGCAGGTGTGCTGCGAGGGCTTCATTATCATAATCATCAGTGGGATTTCTGGATTCCGGTTAGCGGCAGGATGACGGCAGGTCTGGCTGACCTCCGAAAAGATTCATCAACATACGGTAAATCGGTATCCCTTGAATTCGACGCGGAAGAACCCGTGGGGCTGCTTATTCCACCCGGTGTAGCCCATGGATATGCAGCATCTACCGATCTTATTCTAGTTTATATAGTTAGTGAATATTTCGATAATAGCGATGAGTATGGTATAGCCTGGAACGATCCGGGAATATCAATCAAATGGGGGATAGAAAATCCTGTTATTTCTGAAAGGGATATTCTCAACGAACCGTACAGCTGGTAGCGGGAGATATCTGTAAAAAGGGACGGAGGTAATTAACATTTCTAATTACCTCCGTCCCTATTTGGTACCGAAGGGGGGACTTGAACCCCCACGAGGAAATTCCTCACTAGGTCCTGAACCTAGCGCGTCTGCCTATTCCGCCACTTCGGCTCTGTGCCCGCGATTCTAGGGAAGAAATCGCATAAAGTCAATATTCATCTTACCGAACTCAGCAGTTTGCTGTATATTTCCCAACCGGGAAAGGCGAATAAATGAAAGATGACAGAAAAGTAATTGCGAGGAACCGGAAAGCCCGCCACGAGTACGAAATACTGGATTCAATGGAAGTAGGGCTTGTACTGAAGGGTTCCGAGATCAAATCCATAAGGGATGGAAAGATCAGCCTTATTGGAGCCTACGCTTCATTAGACGATAATGGAGAACTCTGGGTTCATCAGATGCATATTGCTGAATATGCCCAGGCAAGAGATAATCATGAGCCTTACCGTGACAGAAAGTTACTGGCGCACAGAAGACAGCTTAAAAAAATCAGCAGGATGATTCGCGAGAAAGGTTATACACTCATTCCCCTGGATGTTCATCTGAGCTCCGGAAGGGCGAAGCTGGAACTGGGGCTTTGCAGGGGCAAGAAGCAGTATGATAAGCGTCGTGATATTGCACAGAGGGACAGTGAAAGGAAGATCAGAACAGAGATGAAGAGGGTATCCAGAGGTTATGAGTAGCATTCACCTTATCTTTCTTATAGCAACCCTGGCGGGCGGAACGGTAACTACCCGTATCATTCCCAGGTACGATGGACTTCTGATGGAACTTACCTCTTCTGAAGCTATAATGGACAGTATTGCCGTTACAGGATATTCTGTGAATGTAAGACCAGGGCACAGGGTTATCATGCCCGAAGCCTTTTTTCCTTTCTGGGTGTACGGCTGGGAGACTGATGCCGATTCCTGCGGTTTTACCGTTGAGCTTACCGATGCAGTTGATTCCCTTGATTACTCCCTCCGGGATGACGGCACGGTTATGCTGATATTCTTCAGGGCGGCGGAACCACTTGTTTTCCCTGAGCTTTCATGGAATGGCCCTCCAAGGGAACCTGTATACATAGATTCCAGCCCGATCTATTCGGATTCATCGATCATTGCTGCCCTGGAAATGGGACAGCAGTCTCCCTGGCTTGACGATTTCGACTGCATAGTTATCGATCCCGGTCACGGTGGAAGGGATCCCGGAGCCGTCGGTTATGCAGGTACCTTTGAAAAGGACAGAGCACTTGAGATAGCTCTTCTGGTTCGGGATATCCTTATCATCCGCAAACCTGATCTGGAAGTTATCATGACAAGAAGCACCGACTGTTACGTATCACTCGGAGCCAGGACTCGACTCGCGAACTCCATGAAAGCTGATCTTTTCATCAGTATACACTGCAATGCTGCCGTAAATTCCACTGCGAACGGTTTCGAGACATTCTTTCTCTCCAGGGCCAGAACCGATGACAGCAGGGCGGTCGAAATGCTTGAAAACAGCGTGATAGAGTTCGATGAGGGTTACGATGAAGCTTCCTATAGTTATCAGGATGATGCTCTTTCGTTCCTGCTTGCTGATATAGCCCAGAATATATACCTTGAAAGAAGCAGTTCACTCGCTGTTGAAATTCAGGATAGCATGGCGGAAAGATTTGAAGGAAACATAAACAGAGGAGTGAAGCAGGCGGGCTTCTACGTGCTCCGCGGAGCGCTGATGCCTTCGGTTCTTGTTGAGATAGCGTTCATTTCAAATCCAGGGGAGGAGCGAATGCTTCAATCTCTGGACTTCCGTCTTGCATCTGCAGAAGCTATTGTAGATGCTGTTCTGGAGTTTGCTGAGCAGCAGTAATGGAGGAATTCTGATGTTGAAGCTTGAAAGTAGTGATCTCAGGGGAATCCTGATCCGCCTGGGCGTCATCGCCGGTATTATCATTTTCACTTATTTCGCCATATCCTTCGGGATGAAAACGGTCAACAAATCCCTGGGAATCGAGGAGAGCACGGATGAAACCTTTGAGGATGTTGAGCTTTATACCACTCCTGAAAGTCTCTATACATCAGAAGAGAGGGTAACCCTTCCCGAAATGGAGGATCTGCCCGAGGGGCCTGAAGCCTCCTGGGATATTACGCCCTGTTCCTTATACATCTCTGAATCATCCCAGCCGGTTGTCGATTCGCTCCCAACAGCTCCCGAAATAGAGAGTAAATCCCTTGAGGCTCTCTTCCTGGTTAAACGATGGGCTGCCGAAGCGGGAATAGAGGACGAATCAATCGATCAGGTTTACGTATTCACTAAACTTGATACTATTTATGTAGATCTTCCATCGGAAAGAGATTTCCTGGGTCTGAAACTGACGATTGAGAATCGTTTTATCTGTTTTACACGTCTGTTCCCTCTGATAGCTGGAAATCTGCATTCTTCTTATCCCGAAGGTATTCCACTAAGGGGCATAGAAGGAGTATTCAGGCAGTGAACTCAGGAAAAATAGGTATTTTCGATTCGGGAGTAGGAGGTTTAACGGTTGTAAGGGCTGTGAACAGCCTGCTTCCAGCTGAATCAGTGATCTATTTCGGCGACACTGCCAGGGTGCCTTACGGTTCGAAATCCCCCGAAACGGTAATCAGATTTGCCATGGAGGATGCTGACTTCCTTCTTGAAAAGGGTGTTAAACTTCTTGTTGTGGCTTGCAACACTGCGTCATCAGTAAGTCTTCCCGCCCTCAGAGAGTTCGCTGACGTACCCGTAATCGGCGTTATAGATCCAGGAGCAAAGACGGCGGCTGGAGTAACTGAATCCGGGAAAGTTGGAGTTATCGGAACCCTGGGTACGATTTCCAGCGGAGCATACCAGAAAGCTCTTAAATCCTACGACACAGTTAACATGGTCATAGCCCAGCCCACACCACTCCTGGTTCCTCTGGTGGAAGAAGGATGGCTTGATCACATTATCACCAAAATGATTTTAAGAGAGTACACCGCTCCTCTGGTAAACGAGGGTATCGATACACTGGTTATGGGCTGTACACATTACCCTCTTCTCAGGAATGCGCTCTCGAAGCTTCTTGGACAGGGCATCAGGCTGATTGATTCTGCAGAATCAACAGCGTATGAGGTTGCCTCCATTCTTGACGCAAGTGGCATGAGATCTGATAACCTGCAGGGAGAAAACAGTTTCTATGTCAGCGACATACCGCTGAAATTCCAGGAAATCGCACAGAGGTTTCTGGGCAAATCCATACCCCTGGTTACACAAATCGAAGTGGGTGAGCTTCATTGATCTTTGAAACCGTGATTCTGAAAATGATAGGAGCCCGATGAGAGCTGACGGACGCCAGAACGACGAACTTAGAGAGATCGAGATAGAAACCGGTTACCAGCCCCTGCCTGACGGCAGCGTGCTGATAACATGGGGAGAAACCAGAGTGCTGTGTTCCGCGACGGTTGAATACAGAGTTCCCTTCTTCCTGGCAGGTCGTGGAACCGGATGGATCACGGCGGAGTACGGAATGCTTCCCGGCAGCGGCAACCGGAGAGTACAAAGAGAGCGCAGCGGGGCGAAGGGACGTACTCATGAGATACAGAGGCTGATAGGAAGAAGCCTCAGACAGGCAGTTAATCTCGATAGAATGGGTGAGCGGACAATAGTGGTAGACTGCGATGTCCTGGTGGCCGACGGTGGAACACGCGTTGCATCGATTGTTGGAGGCGCTGTGGCCCTCAGGCTTGCTATAAAGCGACAGATCGTGGAGAGGAAGATGAAGGATGACCCGTTCAGAGGTTATGTAAGTGCTCTGAGCCTGGGTGTGGTGGGTGAAGACATACTTCTCGATCTATGTTACGATGAAGATTCCAGAGCTGTTATGGATATGAATGTTGTGGTCGCCGAATCAGGTGAACTGGTAGAGCTGCAGGCCACAGCGGAAGGCGGAACTGTTCCCGTTGAAACGGTCAACACCATGACTTTGACGGCTATAAGAACTATCAGGGAGATTGTTCTCCCGCTTCAGCGAGAAGCTTCAGCGGAATGAAGCGTATAGTCCTTGCTTCTGGAAATCCGGACAAACTCAGGGAGCTCAGATACCTTCTTAAAGATCTGCAGGTTGAAATTATCCCGGTTTGCGATCTTATTCCGAACTGGGAAGTTGAGGAAACTGGAGTAACTCTTGAGGAGAACGCTTATATCAAAGCGAGGGATGTAGCTGAGAAAACTCACCTCCCTGCAATAGCAGATGATACAGGACTTTTCATCGATGTTCTCGGTGGTGCTCCCGGTATATATGCCGCCAGGTTCGCAGGATTCGACTGCTCCTATGAAAACAATGTTGACAAGCTCTTGAGAACAATGCTCTGCGAGGAGAACAGGAGAGCAGCCTTCAGGACTTCTGCAGTCCTGGTATCGCAAGAAATTGAATTAAGCGCAACCGGTGAGGTTACCGGTGTGATCATAGAGGAACCTGATGGAGAAGATGGGTTCGGTTACGATCCGGTTTTCCTTCCTGATGAGCTTGATAAGACGTTTGCAAGATGTTCCCCTGAGGAAAAACACCGTATCAGCCACAGAGCCCGGGCCATGCAGAAGCTCATGGATAAGCTGGTTTCTTCCTTCATTCCCTGAATAACCATACGGTTATTCTTGATAATTGGGAGATTGTCACCCGATTTGAAAAGTCCTGGTGATGCTGCTCGAAAACAACCGGTCTGTGCCTGCTGAAGTGATGGATTCATAAGTATAATGACTATATAATAAAGAAAATGGAGTGTACTATGGGAATCACAGTCTGCTTTGTACTTTTTGTTATTTCCGCTACAGGCATGAATATCACGGAACCTCTTGACGGAGAAACTTATAATGGTAACTGGCTTACCATCAGGGTGATTGTGGAAAACGAGAACGAGATACCTGAACGCGTTCAGTACTCAATTAACGGACAGCCTGTGCTGCAGATCCCCCGGCTGAATACTGACTGGTACACATACATGCAGAATGATCTTCATCATGGTTTTTCAGAGTCACCTGCCCCAACCGACAATACAATACTCTGG
>JAIOSX010000332.1 GCA_021107345.1 Candidatus Aegiribacteria sp. | reverse complement strand
GGGCTTGCAATAACCGTTCCTTAAAGTAAAACCTTCTATGATAAGCTTTCCGCTGGTTGAGACGGTTATCACTTCACCGTGGCCGTAACCGTATACACCTTCGACCCATGCTGTTTCCGGATCTCCATCGGTAAGATTGTCAGCTGAATAATTGTTACCTGCCTGCCCTGTATGCTCTGAAGAAGCTTCGATAGACAGATCAACCATTTGAAAAACATCACAGTCTTCACTGCAGCTGCTCAGAACAAGCGGCAGGTTACATCCTCCGCCGGCCATCCAGAAATCCCTGACCTCTTCTCTGGAGACAATAGTGGTATCCCTCTCATCACCTCTTATCGTGGAGTCGTCTGTGAACCGATTAATCAACAGTGAAACCTCACCAGGGAGAAACCACCCGGTAAGCCAGAACAGTGATTCCAGAGCGGGATCGACTATCGGCCTTCCATGAATAGCATCTTCAATGTTTTCAAGAAGAATCAGGTATTTTGCCTGACCATTGGGACTGCTGCAGTACATCTCCAGGTTTACATCGGACCAGTCTCTGCGAAGAGCTGTCATCGGCAGCAGGAAATCAAATCCTGCGGACTCCATGTAGATTCTGCATTCAGAGAAATGCTCCTTCAGATCCATTACAATATCCAGCTTCTCCTGATCGAAAGGCAGACTATTATCATACATATGATAGTTCCGGGAGAAGTAAATGTGGGGCATCTCCAAACCTGATGATCTGTATATGACGTTTTCAAGAAATCGAGCAACCGATTCAGCGGTGAGATGCCCACTGAAGACATCCAGAGCTGCCGGATACAAATCCTCCGGTGTCCAGCGGGAATAGAGATCCGTTTCATCAAAAGAAGAGCAGCCGGATCCATACAGATTGTATTCTATAATCCTGTCATCCATACTGTTATGACCTGATGAAGTAATCGTAATGTCCTCAAGCGGTTTCCAATTTGTGAAATGCCAGGTGACCCGGTTGCCATCGACCTCCGGAGACCCGTTCCAGTCTGCCCATGCACAGACAGAATCCGAGAGCATGGAGAGGGGATACCGCTGCGGCACGGTTATCGAAATAACAGCATCACCTATTCTGCCTGCCCAGAGGGCTCCCGAACGCACGATGTAAGTGAAGGAAGCTGTAAAATCGTCATACCAGAAGTAATTCCATCCTGCATTGTACGTATTGACAAGCCTTAACGTTTCCCCCGGTTCGAAATGCATTTCCCAGCAGGCTATCAATGGCCAGTAGACAAACCTGTTATCCCTGCTGGGATTTCCCCTTTCATAGGTAACTTCGAACTCTTCTCTGTCGGTAAAAGCTCTGAACTGCAGCAATTCAGGCACAATTGAATCCACCGGTATATTCCTGCCTTCCTTGCTGGACATTTCCTCAAGAACCCTGTCATAACTCCCATCTGATCTTGGACCGCTATTGTACATTTCGTAGAATGATTCGAATGGAAAGCCAATCGATACATCCAGAGGCTGATCGGTAAGATTCCTGAGATAGAATACACAGGTAACTTCCATCTCGGGTACATCTGTATGATCGATCGTATTCCCTGTGGGTACAATGGAGACGCTTTCAGCATCCATGGTGATCTGGTCCGTTTCGATGGGCATGGCGCCTCTTCCATCGGGAAAGACCCACATTGTAGCTGAATCTGCGGCGGCCGTACCTGCAAGGAAGGAAAGAAGAAGAAGAAGAAAAAACCTTTTAAACATTATTCTACTCCATCTCCTGTGTTCTGATCATCCTCACAAGACGGAACCCCAGATCTCCGGATCAGTGGGAATGAACGCCCTGAAAAGCATATGTTCATTTGATAAACCATAATCGCCGACAATCAGAAATTCGCTCTCCAGCGGATCTGCCTCTATGATGCTGAAAAACCTGCCGGTCAGATCAAGATCGCAAATCACCAGTTTCTGAAATGTTCCCCTGGAATCAAGAACGGCGATGAACGGAAGCTTCGACCCCCAGATGGTGTACGGTTGATCTTCGGGCTTGATGCTCTCTGCTGTGGTACCTACGGCAAGTATCATCCCCGAAGATGTCTCGATAGCATCGTAACCCCAGGCCTCTCCCAGGCCGAAGTTTATGGTTTTCCAAAGAGGATCACCGGTTTCACCATCAAGAAGACATACGAACCAGATGTCCGGGCTTGTACACCACTCAGAAACTCTGCCACAGGCAAGGATATCACCGCTGGAGGTCTCTCTGAAAGATGAGATGTGCGGCTTCATCTCGCCTTCCGGTCCGGGCAGCCCCAGCAGGTAGTTGGTGTTTAAATAATTATGCCATATCATCTCTCCGGCTGACGATATTCTGGCTGTCCAGGTGTATGTGGTCCAGCAGTCAGGATAGATAGCCAGCAGATATCCGCCATCCGGAAGCTCTGTTACTTCCGGGGAATAATCGGATTCACCCGTTCCCTCCAGGGCGCACGTCCATAGTGTATCTCCCTGCTCTGTGCGGGCGATCAGCCATAACATTTCGGAATATTCTCCGAAACGATAAGCATTCAGTAATATAGGGTTGTCCGGAACAGTCTCTTCACATGAGACCGGACATCCATCTGGTTCGGTTATTATCGTCCACGCTTCATTATTGTTTGAAACATCGACATCGTTAACTGGAAAACCCCGGTCTGCCGAAATTATCATCCCTCCGGATTCCAGAAGCTGACAGCTGTCGATCCGGATTGGATTCCTGACCATCATCTCGATGGGACATGAATGCTCCGAAAAAATATTTGTCGTGATCGAATGCGCGGGTGTTGCATGCAGCGAATTTATCCTTTCCTGCACGTACGGTGGAATCTGCCGTGCCAGGTCTCCTTCTGTCATTATCTCAAGATAGATGCCGTAATGCTCTTCCGCCTCTGCGAATTCGCCCAGTTTCCACAGAACATCCGCAATGTTGAGATGGGCTATCATTCGGGATGGCTGCAGGTCCAGTACTGCTCTAAGGATTTTCTGAGACAGGTACAGGTCATCTGTCTGTTCGAGGAAGAAAGCATAATTATTCAGGATCATGACATATTCGCTAAGACTCATGAAATTCGAGAGATTGGATTCAATGAAAGCCAGGCTGTCAACATAAGAAAGGTACCATTGCGAGCACATCCGGTTGTAATTACCTAAATACTCGAAAAGATCCACCGCTCCCTGGAAATTACCTGCATTCGCCTCGCCAAGGGCAGTTCTGTTGACGATTCCAAGCAGACGGGCGATCATTTCATCAGGATCATAATAATATCGTGTATACATATGCTGGATACTGCTCAGCTCATCTATTGCTTCCGTGATATCCTCTTCAATCAGAAGGCTGTCTGCTCTCGCCAACGCCTCCAGAGAAAGATCTTCTGTGTAGTACCGCAGCTGTACAAGGGAACAATTCTCGGTGACCAATTCAAAATAACCCACACATTTCCTGGAACAGTCGGGCATATAGAATATGAGTTCTAATTCATCTTCTTCTTTATGATAATACACGAAGAATCTCTCGAAGTTGTATTCCCCCCTGTATCCACCGGTTGCAAGAAGATACGGGATAGCGGTTTCTGGAGAGATACCCAGCAGATAGATATTCAGTGAATCCTGTTCAACCTCGATGCCTGTCATAAGAAGCTCATCGAAACCGCTCGGGAGTCCGATGGAATCAGAATCCCGTACATCTGAGAAGCACAATGAATTTGCAGTGTTCCAATGATTCAGTAAGTCACCGGTGATCGGCCTGTATCCAATCTGGCTACAGGAGACTGATATACTGATCAGGAAAACCGGAATAAGGATACTTTTCATTTACTTGACCTCCCGCAAAGTAGATATCCCTGAGTACCCGGAGTCTTCCCTTCAACCCGAAAGTGTCCGTTCATTGTTCCAGGATCAGTAAGAGTTCGGAGACAGCGGCATCCTGATACATCGATCCCGGATATATCTCAAGTATTTCAAATGTAAGACTATCATCCTCATCAAGGGACAGATTCCCCGGAAATCTTATAACCTGCATGTCCATTGTGTCTTCAAGTTCGGCCACCATAAATGGGGAATCATTCAGACAGACAATGAACTTTCTGATCCTTGCGTTCTCCAGCCATGCACCGTCAGGTCTGCAATAACCGTTTCTTACGGCAAAACCTTCAGCGATGATCTTATCAATGACTGAAACAGTTATTACCTCGCCGTGACCGTAACTGTATACACCTTCGACCCATGCTGTTTCAGGATTTCCATCGGTAAGATTGTCAGCTGAATAACTGTTACCGGCCTGCCCTGCAAGCTCTGAAGAAGCTTCTATAGAGAGGTCAATCATTTGAGAAATATCATTGTCTTCACTGCAGCTGCTCAGAATAAGCGGCAGGTTACATCCTCCCCCGGCCATCCAGAAATCCCTGACCTCTTCTCTGGAAATAAAAGTGGTATCCCTCTCTTCACCTGTATCAGAGTAAGGAACTCTAAATTGACCAGTCATAGGTGAAACCTCCTCGGGGAGGAACCAACCGGTGAGCCAGAACAGCGATTCCAGGGCTGGATCGGTTATCGGTGTTCCCAGAACGGCATCTTCAATGTTTTCAAGCAGAATCAGATATACTGCCTGGTCCCGGGGATTGCTGCAGTACATCTCCAGGTTCACATCGGACCAGTCTCTTCGAAGAGCAATCATCGGCAGCAGGAAATCAAATCCGGCGGATTCTATATTGATCCTGCATTCGGCAAGATACTGTTGCAGATCCATTACGATATCCAGTTTCTCCTGATCGAAGGGCAGATCACCACTTACACTAAGCATCTGCGAAAGATAACTGTGGGGTTTCTCCGACCACATACCTGACATACCGTATACGGCATTTTCAAGAAATCGAGCAACCGTCTCGGCAGGCAGATGGGATTCTATGCAATTGAGGACTTCCAAGGCAGCCGGGTAAATTTCCTCCGGCATCCAGTGAGAATAGAGTTCAGTTTCATGAAATTGGCAGTAGTCATCTCCGTGCAGACCATAACCTAAACCCCTTTCATCCACCCATGAATGGCCGGATGAAGTAATCGTAAGATCTTCAACCGGTTTCCAGTTCGTGAAATGCCAGGTGACACGGTTTCCATCCACCTCTGGAGAACAGTTCCAATTCGTCCATGAACAGACCGAATCGGAGAG
>JAIOSX010000158.1 GCA_021107345.1 Candidatus Aegiribacteria sp. | reverse complement strand
GGAATGATCCCCAGGCACCCGCTCCGTCCAGTTTTGCCGCTTCGTAATATGTCTCGTCAATGTTTTCGAGACCTGCCAGGAACAGCACGGTATTATACCCGGTACTCTTCCATACACTGACCAGCATCAGTGATACCAGGGCCAGGCTGGGTCCTGCCAGAATTCCCTTCGGGTGTATTCCAAGCGGAGACAGCATCATTTCGAAAATGCCGCGGGGTTCCCGCAGCCACATCAGAGGCTCTCCGCCGAGGGCGGTGATAATCTGGTTTATGGGACCTGCTTCCGGGTTGTAAAGCCAGGTCCATACGACGGAGATAGCCACCGCAGATGTTACAACCGGAAGGAAATAAAGAGTTCTGTAAAAACTCTTCCCCGCCAGTTTGCGCCTTAGAAGCATCGCAAGGAACAGTGGAATCAGTAATCCGGCAGGGACAACGCCCAGAACAAAGAAAACCGTATTCAGAACGCTCTGCCAGAAACGGGCATCGGAAAGCATACGAGCATAATTTGCAAAGCCGACGAACCCGTGGAATCCGCCGATGTCATAATCCGTGAATGAAGCCGTAAAGGAACTGAGAATAGGCAGGGTTCTGAAAACCAGCACTATGATCAGTGCAGGGAGGATGTAAAAGTAAGGGGCAAGCTTAGTTCTAATTCTCAATGTTAATCCCCGGATAGAATCCCGCCATTAGAGTTGATATACTGAAAACCTCACCGTCAGTTTGCACAACAATAGTTCCCTGAGTGTCAGTTCGCAAGATTTCAGAACCCAGTTCTCTGTAGATCTCAATAACTCGCGGATGCGGATGACCGAAACTGTTATTCCTGCCTGCTGAGAATACCGCTGCCTGAGGGCTCAACCTTCTCAGGTACGGCGGAAAGATGGAAGTGAGACTTCCATGATGGGGCACTTTCAATACTGTAACAGGTAGAGCGTCGGGAGTACAGTTTCGTTCCGATTCCTCCTCCATGTCACCGGTGAGAAGAGTAGAGAAGTTTCCGCATGTAATTCTTAGAAGAGCAGAACTCTCGTTTATATTGAGATCGGCTCCCTCCGAGCCGAGGTACACTACACAAACTGTAACAACCGGTGAAAGCTGGAATGTCATTCCCGCTTCAAGAAATCTGTAGTCGCAACCCTCATCCATGACCGAGTTGAGGAAGTCCTCGTATAACCAGGAAGAAAAGGGCATTCCTGGATCCATCACCTCAAGAACGGTGAAGTTTCTCATTACCGAAGCAAGGCCTCCGACGTGGTCCGCATGGGGGTGCGAGAATGAAAGAATGTCGATGGTATCAACATCCAGTTCCAGAAGCCTGTATACAACAGACGGTTCAAGGGGGCCTCTTGCGTCAGGCCCTCCGTCGAATAAAAGAGTTTGCCCGCCGACAGCTTCCACCAGAATCGCGTCCCCCTGACCGACATCCAGATAGGACACGATCAAAGCGGGGGAGAGAGAATCCACTTTTTCGATCCAGTGAAGAGTGTCTGCAGCGGAGATAAGGGAGGTGTCTATGAAAACCAGATCTTCGAGCATCGCGACTGTTCCAGGACCGATACCGCTTACGTATTCAAGCTCGGATAGTTCCATGAAAGGACCGAATAGAGATCTGTACGCAACTATACTGGAAGCCTTGACCGGACCGATACCCGGAAGCACCTGAAGTGCCTCTTCATCCGCAGTGTTGATATTGACATAGTCGTTTGATAATAATGAAAAAGATAGTAATATAGCCAAAATCCAGTTCATTACTTGACAATCCTCGCTTTCAGGTTAAGCATACCTATAATAAGAAAGGAGGTTCTAATGAGGAACCTACTTGTAATAACTGTAACCATGCTCCTGCTGGCAGTTCCTGCCACCTCCGGTGACATAAGACTTGAAGGAAGCAACTTTACTACGGTTGCTTATATAAGAGATAACGGTAGAATAGAAAACGCTTCCTTTGAAATTCTCGGATATATAAAGGACGATGGAAGAATTGAAGACGATTCATTTCATACTCTTGGCTACATAGATGAAGATGGCAGCATTGAGGACGATTCATTTCGTGAGCTTTACACCCTGAACGGAAACGGAAGACTCACCGATACGAGTTTCATGAAAGTCGCCGAGATCCAAAGCGACGGAACGGTTGAGAACAGCCATTTCCAGGTCATTCTATACGCTGAAGGAACTCATGCTAATATGTCTGAAAGAATTGCGGCATTCCTGATATTCTTCAGCGATCTTATTGAGGATTAGAAAAACAACCTTGATTCAATAAAGAAACCGCCCGGTTTTCTATCGGGCGGTTTTACAAAAAACGAATATCTCACTATTCTATTTACTTATTACGTCTTCCCCCCTGCCGCCGAAACCCCGTATAACCCTGTAAGCTTTCTTCGTCGCGGAACCGGGGTGATGTACAAGTTCGATGGCCCATTGCCTGATATTATTGTAACTGGATACCTTGCGCCAGCTGCGGTATCTCTCGATACGTCTCTTCCAGTGGATTACGTCGTCAAGGTCAAGGAAAGGAAGGCGCATATTCATGATTTCGCATGCCCTGTTTCTGGCGGGATCAAGCAGTTCGGGATTTGTGTCGTTGGCCAGGTAACCGTTCTCCCTTGCCCAGTCATGAATGTACCTGCCTGGAATCGCTGTTGAGAAATACACGATGATATCATCGGGTTTGAGCCTTTTCAGATGTTCGTAGGTTGCCCTTATATCATCCTCATTCTCCATGGGAAAGCCTATCATGAGATTGGCAGTTGCTTCAACTCCGAATTCATGACACCACTCAAATGCCTTCTCGGCTTGTTCGGGCGTTGTTCCCTTACGGTAAAAATCCAGGATCTTCTGACTGCCGCTTTCCACTCCGAATGATATGCAGCGGCAACCGCTTTCGGCCATAACGCGGATTTTTTTGCGTGATACCGTATCAACCCTGCTGTTACAGTGCCAGTACAGTTCGATACCCTCATTGCGAAGCAGATCTCTCAGAGTCTCGAACCAGTCTGCTGGGTGCATTGTAATGGTATCGTCCTTGAAGAAAACGGGGAGCTTCCTGACAGATCTGATCTCGGCCAGCTGGGTAATCTCCTTCACAACATTTCCCGCACTCCGGTACCTTATGTTTCCTCCGAAGATGAAATCTGTACTGGGTTTGCAGTATAAGCAGTTGAACGGGCAGCCGCGAGTCGTTATCATCCCGTATTCGGACATACCCTCGGCAAGATACGAATCGTAGTCCACAACATCGCGGGCCGGGAAAGGCAGGGCATCAAGGTCTGCAGGAACCGGTCTTCTGGGGTTTTCAACGAGCTTGTTGTCCCTGAGGTATACAAGGTTTTGTATACTCCACGGATCGTTTCCGTTTGCGATTGCGTCAGACAGTTCAACGATAGAATCCTCGGCTTCACCCACAAGAACAAAATCAAATGGACTACTCTCAAGTGTCTCTCCAGGGAAAATGCTCGGGTATGCTCCACCGGCAAGAAAGAGAGCATTCGAAACTGCGCTTTTCAGGTGCCTGGTAACAATGTCTGCCCTGTCCATCTTGGCTGCGGCAGAAATGGCAACTCCTATAAGACCCGCTCCGGCGGCTTTTTCGTCAAGCTCGTTCAGTGTGCTGCAGAAGGAATAGTCCAGAAACTCCACCTGGTGGCCAGCATTCCGCAGAGATGAAATCAGCTGCAGCAGCCCCAACGGTTCAGCGAGTCCGTTGTACTCGATCCAGTCCCATCGGGGATAAACCAGGGCAACTTTCACTCGAAAACCTCTCGCTGCGTTTCTGTCCACATGATATCCGATTTTCCGCAACCTGTTTACGGTCGCGATTTCTATCGTAATATAAGACAGATGGGATTTGCAGGCCTATTAGCAGCAGCAGCACCCTGAAGGTTTTTCGGATACTTCCATTGCCGTGCCGCAGCATACTATTTCGCAGTCTGAACATTCACAGTTTTTTGTGACTTCCAGTTCAACACCGCATTTAGAACATACGAGAACATCACCCTTTTTAACGCTTTCCATTACAACCTCCCTGATATGATGAACCACAAATTCCTACCCATTATATATGTAATTATACAACTGGAAAGTCAATCATAAGGCTGCTGGTTAACATCTTGACATTTTCACAAGTAAACATATGTATAGGCAGGAGGTAATAACTGATGAGGAAAATCACGGATCGTCAGAAACAGGTTCTGGATTATATCTGCGATTTCATAGACGAGCACTCGTATGCGCCAAGCATAAGAGATATACAGAAGCACTTCGAACTGAAAAGTACAAAAGGCGTAAAAGACCATATAGACAGACTGGTGGAAAAGGGTTACCTGATAAGGGCAGATGGTACCGCAAGGGCACTGAAAGTGGTTAGAGAAAACGATGAAACCACCAGGAAAGTTCCACTTATCGGAACCGTTGCCGCTGGTCTGCCGCTGTTGGCTGAACAGAACATTGAGGATTACCTGCCTGTATCAGCCGATATGGCAAGAACCGACGGGATGTTTTACCTCAGGGTAAAAGGCGACAGCATGATAAACGCCGCAATTCTTGAAGGAGACCTTGTTCTGGTTCGTCCCCAGCCATTCGTGGAACAGGGGGAAATAGCAGTTGTCAGAATTGGAGATGAGGCAACCGTCAAACGGTTCTTCAGGTTTAGCACCAGGATAGAACTGTATTCTGATAACCCTAATTACAAACCTATTATATTAAATGATGAAGATGAAGATGTAAGGATTGTAGGAAAGGTTACGGCGGTATTCAGAATACTCTAAACCGCACTATCAGAATTCGATAGGAGGGATGCAGTTGAAGAATCGCATTTCAGTCAGAAATATATGTTCAGCTGTGCTGCTTACACTCATGCCCGGCTGTGCACGGTATGTAACAGTTATTACAGAAACACACTCAATTCCCGAAAACAGCACGGTTACAGTATCGACATTCAACGGCTCGATTTTAGTGGAATGGTACGAGGGCACTGAACTGATACTCGAGATAACTAAAACCTCCAACCGGAGTGAGGAAGAACTTGACAAAGCTGAAGTAGAGATCACCTCGGGGATGATTACCTGCATAGAAGCACACAGACTTGACAGGCATGCCAATGTAGGCGTAAGCCTGATGCTCAGGCTTCCGCACGGTACTGAAATCAGTGAACTGGAAACATCTAACGGCAGTATAACCGTTTCCGGGGGTGATGGTACCGCACAGGTTCATACCAGTAACGGCAACATATCCTTTTCGGACTTCAGCGGTTCAGTAAGTGCCGAAACAAGCAACGGAAGCATTTCAGCATCCGGCAGCAACCTGGTTTGCGCTGCCGCTTCAAATGGATCCATAACCGGAGATATCATGAGTATCACCCCGGAGGGAATCTCGCTTCGAACCAGCAACGGGGCAATCAATATTGAGATTGATTCGGGGCTCGATGCCGACCTGGAGATGGATACTTCCAACGGTTCAGTTTCATTAACAGGTGAGGGTTTCAGTAATGTAAGCCTTGATGATTCAGACGGCTGGGCAACTCTGGGCGTGGGCGGCAATCCCATCACACTCAGAACATCCAATGGAAGCATCAGGGTAACGGCTGTAAACCTGGATATTTCTCCATAAGGTTTCTGACAATACCAACAATTTCAAAAGGGCTGCCGGCAGTATAGTCCGCTTTTTGCATTTCCTCCGGATTACCGTAACCGTACAGACATCCTATTGAAGGAATTGAATTTTCTGCAGCGCCATCAATATCATGGTACCTGTCGCCCACCATCACAGTAAAGGAAGCTCCGGTGTTGCTCATGATACTTCCTATCCTGCGGGTTTTGGATGGCTGGCCGTCTCTGCCTTCGAGCAGAGAGAACATATCCGCAATTCCCAGAGAATCGGTAACGAGTTCAATATACTCCAGACCCGCATTTGAGCAGACTGCAAGATTAAACCCCATTTTCCTCAGGTCAGACAGCATTTCGCGGGTTCCGGGGTAGAGTTCTCCTCTTTCAGGAAGAGTAATCCTCTGATACTTGCGAATACCGTTGCGGAATTTCTGACATGTCTCATCATCGCAGTTCAGGAGCTTCCGACAGAAGATTTCCAGCGGTTCCCCGTAAAGGGCGTTGATACTTGCAGGGGCAGCCGGCTGAAAACCCAGATCCTCCATTGCCATCTGAATTGCAGGAACAAGCGCTTTCTCCGTGTGGTGAAGGGTTCCGTCAAGATCGAATATCACTATTATTGGTATCTTCAGAATACACCTTTTCCAGTTTTTGAATGAACCGGGAATATAAGAAAACTGCGGACCTGCAGGAATTTGATTATTTTCGCCTGAATAATTACATAATCCGGATGGAGTCTGAATATGAAAGCTGAACTTGAGTGTCTTCCCTGCCTTGTACGTCAGGCAAGGGAAGTTGCTATCATGTCCACGAACGATTCTTCAATGCAGAAGAAAATCATGCGAAGCTGCTTTGCGTATATGTCTGAAACAGACCTTGACAGATCACCCCCTGAAATCGCTCAGGGAATCGGAAGAATCGTGAGGTCCATGACCGGGATTGATGATCCCTACAGGAACGTGAAATCAATCCATACGGCAGCGGCACTTGAGATGCTTCCTGAAATGGAAAAGATCGTAACTAAATCCGATGATCCTTTCGTAACCGGATTGAGGCTGGCTATTGCAGGAAATATCATTGACCTGGGGGCCAAGGAAAAAGTTTCGGATAATGATATCTCCGGCATCCTGAATGAGGCCATGCATTTACCTCTGTATGGGGCAGATCCACGGCAGCTCAAAGCGGAGATTGATAAAGCAGACAGCGTGCTTTACCTTGCAGACAATGCGGGTGAAACGGTTTTCGACAGAGTATTCCTTGAACAGTTTACGAGCGAGAAGGTCACTGTAGCCGTAAGAGGGGCTCCTGCGATAAATGACGCCACTCTTTATGACGCGAAGGAAGCAGGCCTGGACAGGGTTGCCAGGCTTATCGATAACGGATCCGGCGCTCCGGCAACAGTATTAAGCGACTGCTCCCCTGAATTCATAGACATTTTTAAGAAGGCTGATGTGATAATAGCAAAGGGACAGGGGAACTACGAATCCCTTTCTTCATCGGATGCCAATATCTTTTTCCTTTTCAGGGTAAAGTGTGATCTGGTTGCGGAACATTCAGGATTTCCCGTTGGAAGCCTTGTTCTGCTTAAAGCATCGGACGGGTAAAGTTTATGGTCATAGATAGAAAGCTGACCCCGGTCGGGATATTTGCCACGGATTTCGACGGAACACTGCATATGCCCGGCAGGGATTTTCACATGGAGGATGTTCTGGCACTTGAATATCTTGGAAACCTGAATATCCTCCGGGTCATAGCAACCGGAAGGTCACCATTCTCGTTTGACAGAATGATGGGGGAGAGGACCCTTCCGATTGATTACCTTGTTCTTTCAAGCGGCGCTGGAATACAGGATTACCGAACAGGCGAATTGCTGTGGACGGCATCGATGAATGAAGCCCTCACCTCCCGTGCCGTGAACTGGCTCAGCAATAAGTGTTACGATTTCTGCGTTCAGGGAAAAATCCCCCGGAATCACGAATTCACCTTCAGTTACACCTCCGGTTCCAATCCTGATCTGGAGAGACGCATAGACCTATATACAGGCTACTGCAGACCAATTCGCGAATGTGACGCAAATAGTGTTTCAACACAGGTCGTCATAATTGTTCCTCCGGGCAAACAGAACGGTGTTACAGATGAAATAACCGAATTCCTTGGAGAATCCTACAACATTCTCCGCACAACCTCACCCCTTGACGGTGAATCGTTATGGATTGAAGTATTCCCAGCAGGTGTATCCAAAAGCTCGGGCGTTGAATGGCTGGCGGCCAGATTCGGTCTTTGCGGCAGTGATGCGGCAGCTGTGGGAAATGACTATAACGACCATGATCTTCTGCAATGGGCCAGCCATGCATTTGTGGTGAAGGATTCTCCAGAACACCTGAGAACACAATTCCGGGAAGTACCTTCTGTAAATGAAGGTGGAGTAGCAGAAGCCGCAAGGCTATGGCTGGTGGAAACGGGCCTGCTGTCCGAAAAAGACTGCTGGCCCGTATAGCCTGTTATTGAATCTTCTATCTAAGCACAAGGAACGATCTGGTAAGTGTTCCCTATAGAGGTACTGTGAGTTTCATGAAATAGATTCCGTTCGGAACCGCGTGCTTTGTTGATTCCCGTTAATCAGAAATCTCATAGATCAATGAATCACAATCACTGTTCTGGTCTCTTTCAGGTAAATCAATAGGACAATGGAATTTCCTCTGAAAAGGGAGCCCTTGAGATGTATTCGCTGAGGGTTTTACGACCGTTGTCATCACCCGCTTCAATGGGTTCGGCACAGTAAACACTAAAGCCTCGGAGCCGCTCCATTCATGACGAAGAAGATAAGGGAGCAGTACGAACTTCCGGACAGGGTTATGCCGCTTGTGATGTTAGCGATGGGGTACCCCGCTGAAGATCCCTCCGTCAGACCCCGGAATCCCATGGATTTTCACCTGTTTGAGGGCGAGTACACTCGTTTCAGTGATGATGCCGTATCCGAAGCTATGGAGGAGATGGATTCCGGATACCTGAGACAGGACTACTACAGAAAAGCCAATTACATGATTCCCCTGCCTGAAGGCATGAAAGAAAAATATGATTTCGACAGCTACTCCTGGACGGAGCACATATCCCGGAAGCTGGGGCTGTGGGGTGAAGATCCAGAAGAGCTTCTGAAGAATCTGGAACTCTGCGCGTTCAACATCTGTCGTGATAGGGCTGGTAAGTGATAACTAATGTATGAGCAATAACATACGCTGTGTCCTTGACAACCCTTCATATAATGCGGATACTCAAGAGTACGATCATATATCACTTTAAGAAGGGAGATAAAAATGAAAGTACTTTTTGTTTTAACTCTGATCATCTTCGCATCGACTTCATGGGCTTTCTATGAGGATGGTGACTATTCCTCGGGGTCGGGGATTGAAAGTGCCCCTGACGGTACCGGATTGATCACCATAAATCTGGTGAATAACTGGCCAATCCCGGAGGGTACAAAGGTACTGGGAATTGACTACATTCCGCTCTGGTACGAATACCATATAGTCGCTTACGTCGGTTCCGGCCACGCCGTATACTTTATGGATGCCGATGACGGATCTGCCGTCCACCCTGGTGGGTGGACTCTGGCCGCAAATAATGATTATCCATTCGGTGTCTGCCATGTTCCCTACGTTGGTGACGAACGGCTTCATGTGAACGATTTTAGTTACGATGCAATGTTCTCCAAACACTCCGCAACAGCATGGGTCGAGTACGGCTCACTGACAGACTTAATGGGCAGAGGTCTGGATTACCATGCAGGTATGGACAAGATATTTGACTTATATACCATAGACACACCAGGTGCTTACAGGTGGCTTGTTGCCATGTTCACACCGGGTCAGTCAACAGGAAGTACGTACGAGCTTGACTGCTTTATAGCCGCCGATTGGCGCGGTTCCGGATGCTGTGTTTATCCGATGTGGAATGGTAATACCGGGATAGCCGTAACCATGTACCAGTCCCAGTGGATCCGTTTCTTCGAATATCCCGGACATGCCGGAGATCCCTACTACAGTCACGGAGTCATCCCCTACGCTGTTGATTCAAGCTACGGACTTACATACTCCGAAGAAAGGGACACTTTCTTTCATTCTTATCAAACTGCAGGTTTGTACTACATAGCTGAACTGGAAATTTCCGAAGCAGCTCTGGAAGCCGATACGTGGGCGGGTATCAAGTCAAGCTTCTAGGAAACGGGGAAGGTTCTGCTAACCGGTTTGAGTAGATGAGAGCAGGTATTCATATGGGTTATTTTGAATGGATACTGATACTGTTCGCATGTGGTATGGCGAATTTCATCGAAGAAGCAGGTTCCTCTTCGCCTGGTGTTTTCTGTAAAATATCCTGAAGGTGTTCGCGACCTCGCCATGCCTGGCTGTACGCCCCGTCATAGATAACCTGCTTCGCTCCCTTCCGTGGTATGTGGGATGTTACGCGAGCAATCCATTCCAAAGGATCTGAGACATCGAAGCTCCTGGCAAGAGTGGGGTGAAAATGCTCACCACTGTATAGAACCGTGTCCGAACCTTCATTGAAGCTCATCCTATCAGCAGAAGTAAACACAAGACAATCATGTTACACTCCCTCGATCAGGCAGGAATGTATACTCTCTCCGTCAAAGTACCAGAAAGCTGAGCCATCGCTACGGAACTCCCCATAGGTGCCAATGAATCTCAAGCTGCCCTGTGATATGTTATTCGATAACCAAATAATTTGCATATCTGATGATAGTAGTACAAGGCAAGCGAATATTTCTGGACGATCATATGAGAGCATGCCTAGTAGATATCCACTATCGGATATGGAATGACATCTTAATGAATGTGGCATACCCGGTTCTGACAGGGAGTTGGCTGCCTGAAAGTGACTGTAAAGTTCAAATGATCCATTTCGTAGAGATACTTTTCTTGCTCCAAAGCTGTTAATTGGTCTGAGGGGAGTTATCTGAGGGTGTGTCCAATATCCTACTGCTATTAAAGACTCAGATTCACTGAATACTGGATTAGATATTCGTTCCTCAAATTCAATGCGTGCGATTTGATTACATTCAGCAGAATTTATGAGTTGAATTATATGACTATTGAAAGCTATAAGAAAAGTTCCATCACGGGAAATATAAAATTCATCAGCATTCTCATGCAATTCCCTGTTCCACAGAAGATTCCCCTGCATATCATATGCCCGCAGGCTGTCGTGTGTGGTTGTATAGAAACGGTCACCCGCATTAGATAACCCTATAAATGCTTGTCCCCAACTGAAGTTATCCCGGGACAGAATACAACTGAAATCGGAATCGTACATCCTCAGATAGGTGGAATGTTTAACTAGCACCGTTCCATGGTTGGTTACACGGATGAGAGGATTGCCATGTAATTCCATCCCATCTGAGAACAAAGGTATTGTTTTGACTGTACTCTCAGCAAGATCGAAGAGAAGAAACTTCCCATCGTTATAACAGTATCCCAGAAGATACCGACAGTCCGGAGAAAAGGTCATTCTCCAGATATCACCGGAATATGGAATTCTGTCTACAACAGTATCCCCTTCAAGTAGAAGAACGTACTCCTTATCAACGAGAACAGTATGCCATTCAAATCCTTCCTCCGATTCGGAAGCGTACACTGTACCAATATGTGTGTATGCCGGATCGATCAGGTCTAGGACATTCAGGCTCCATTCCGTAGTGATGCGGATATCAGGTGAGGTCCAGCTTAATTCAGAGGTAATGGCAGGCGGGACAGCAAGCATGATCAGGCTGATGATGTTAATAGGCATTTTTCTTCTTTCGATATCTATCATCACATATGGCTGGACTCAATAAACAGCTATTCTTTTGTATAAGGCGGCTTTAACCCTTTAAGCATGGGGTAGTGCTTGATATTGAGTGTCTTCAGATCCAATTCCTCAAGCT
>JAIOSX010000044.1 GCA_021107345.1 Candidatus Aegiribacteria sp. | reverse complement strand
TTTGTCCATAGACGAAGTGCTCTCTTTCAACAGGCCTCCTTACGCTATGTCTGAGCGAAACAGGGAAGAACTGCGGGGGTTGAAAAGAGGAACCAGGTTCAGATCGATCTACCAGGTGTCGGAAGTCAGAAACCTGATTCCCAGGTCAGTGATGGAAATGTATCGGGAGGCTGGAGAAGAAGTAAGGATTGCAGAATCGCTGCCTATGAAAATGATGATTTTTGACAGCAGAATTCTGATGTTCGTTCTGGAGGAATGCCTGATGTCACCGGAAAATTTCACAGCTGTGATCATTCAGCGTTCCAGCATTATTAACGCGTTAATGGAATTGTTTGAAATGTACTGGTCACAATCAATGACAATGCGCGAATCCTTGCTGAACAGAAAGATACCATTCTTGCGCTGGATGAAGTGCAGAAGATCAGCAGATGGTCTGAAACCGTGAAATATCTGTGGGATGAAGAAAAATCGCGCAGGAATTCTCTCTCAGTAGTTTTGCTTGGTTCATCAGCTCTGCTGATGAAGGAGGGTCTTACTGAAAGCCTTGCCGGGCGTTTCGAACTGATTCGCATGGGGCACTGGTCCCTTGCCGAGATGCATGAAGCATTCGGAATTGATCTTGAGCAGTATCTGGTGTTTGGCGGTTATCCCGGAGGAGCGGATCTGATCGGTGATTTCAGCAGGTGGAGAAGCTACATACTCGACTCATTGATAGAAACATCCATATCACGGGATATCCTTATGATGGTACGGGTAGATAAGCCGGTTCTGCTGCGAAAGCTCTTCATGCATGCCTGTGAATACCCATGCCGGATAGTGAGTTATACAAAAATGCTTGGGCAGCTTCATGATGCAGGTAATACCACTACACTTGCACATTATCTGGAACTCCTGCAGGGAGCCGGGCTGATCGCCTGTTTGCAGAAATACTCCGGAAGCCAGGTTCGAAAACGTGGATCAAGTCCGAAGCTGCTGCCGCTGAATACAGCGTTGATCAGTGCTGTTCAAGGATTTGATCAAATGTATCTGAAAGAGAATCCCGCTTACAGAGGCAGGCTTGCGGAAGCCTCTGTCGGAAGCCACTTATACAGAGAAACAGTCTCGTCTGGAGAACACGAACTCACCTATTGGAATGCCGGAGGAGATGAAGTGGATTATGTACTGATGGAGAGAAATCGTATTCTGGGGATTGAGGTATACTCAGGTTCAAGGGGGCATACTCGCAGAGGCATGGATAGATTCAGGAAGAAGTATCCGGAAGCCGATGTATTGCTTATCGGTGGAGATGGCTTACCGATTGAAAAAGCCCTCCGCATGAAACCGCACGTGTATTTCACATAGTTGAGTCTTTCCGGGTGTGGTGTACCAAGTAGTTGATCAGACATCTCGAAATAGTTATTTCCTGTAATAGATTATGTTAACGGCTATACCTGCTTATACAACTTGACGAAGATCCTGTTATGTATCATTTATAAAAAGGCAGATCATCGATCACTATTTTCAAACCAATCCGGGGAGGTTTTCTCTGAATCTTCTGTCCTTTCAGATGTGCTTGACACAAGCGTGCGGAACCGGCTTTCAATCAAATACGAAGGGAGTTTCCGTAATCCGCACCGGCTGAGAGGAAGGTAGACATTATGAGAAGGCTGACAAGGGAAATCTATTCCCCCGCCAACACAACACTGGAGGTACGGCCTGTTACATTCATATGCAGGCCTGATACCCAGGGGTATCGGTACATATGGCAATGGTTCGACGGGGAGGAACAGAAATGACAGACATGAACAGCATCAGCAGGAAACATAAAGTAATGCATGCAATCGCTTCGATATTGACAGCAGTGCTTTTATCCATGGCTTGCCTGACCGGTCCTGACAGCAGTCCTCCCCCAAGTGCTCCCTGGGATCCGGTCGACAGCGCCTGGAAGGTTATCGAGAATCTGGAGTACGCGTACAATACAATGGATATTGATCTCTACATGAGCTGTTTCAGAGAAGATTTCGAATTCCATCTGCTGGAGTGGAACTCCGCCAAACAGGACAGTTTCTGGGGATATGCCCTCGAGGAGCAGATTCATCTGAATATGTTCGCATCTGTACCTTTGATCGAACTTGCCATTAGTGGTATTCAGGAAAGTCCTTGGACGGGTGATTCAACGGGACAGTCATATCAGCTGTCTCGAACATTTGACCTCAAGGTGAATACCAGCCTGTTTCCTGCTCAAGGATACAGGGCATCAGGCTCCACCTTATTCATATGCCGGCCTGACACCACAGATGATCAATGGTACGTCTGGCAGTGGTGGGACCTGTCGGACAATAAGGAGAATGTCACCTGGGCAACGTTAAAAGCGATGTTCTTATGAACTGATCCTGCAGGATTCCTTCCGGTCGCAATCGCTTTTCAGAATAGTTTCACCACTGCTGTGAGGCATGTGTGAATCAACACTATTCTTACCTTTCATGAATTATCTATTTGATTATTTCGAATTAGATGATTGTAACGAAAATCTCTATTTCACGTCTGTATTGATAGCAACATCTTATAATATGTTTTCGAGTAACGGAAGGAGTAGAAAATGGGAGATACGGTGAGACTTCTGGCAACCTTGATCCTGATGGTCGGCGGACCACTGGTACTTGCGCTCGTCGTTATCATGAACAGGCACCACCTTGCCCAGAAGAAGTACGAGAAGATCGAGAAAGCACTCGAATCGGGGAGAAGTCCGGAGGAAGTAGAGCGGATGATGAAGATCATGGAGACTCCGAAGCCCCCCCGGCGTAGAACCGGCTTCTTCAGGGCCGGTTTCGTTCTGATCGGTTTGAGTCTCGCTTCGCTCGTGGTTGGTCTCATTATAAACGTTAAAGCATGTCTCGCCGCCGCTGGTGGAGGACTGGTATTCGGTCTGGTCCTCGTTGCGATCTGGTATATGATGGATAGAAATTCGAAGACGGCATAAAAATTTGATTAATGACCCCGACAGGCTGAGTGATGTCCGGCTTGCCTGTGAGGGCGACAGGCAGGCCTTCGGCAGGCTGATCGATAACTACGGTGGGCTAGTATACATGCTGCTGCTCCGTATGGTTCAAGACCAGGACACTGCCAAAGACCTTGCGCAGGACACGTTCGTGAAAGTCTGGACCAAACTCCGCACCCTGCGGAAGCACGAGAGCTTCCCTTCGTGGATCTGCTCGACCGCTCGGAGGATAGCGCTGGATCACCTGCGTAGAATAAAGGTCAGGAAGGAGGTCAGCATGCCTGAGGAAGGTTTTATCGAGAAATCGAACGATCATAAACCAGAGCTCTCAGCTGAAGGTATCGTCCTGCTCGAACAGGCCGTATGCAAACTCTCCGAACGGGACAGGCAGCTAATTACACTGGCATACTGGAAGGAGTTGAATCTTGCGGACGTTGGGCGTATCATGGGCATACCGGAGCCTAACGTACGCGTTTACCTTCACCGGGCCAGGAAAAGGCTGAGAGAACACTTGAGAGGACACGAGAATGAACTCCTGCAGCAGATCGACTAGCGTACTTTTATACCTGATGAACGAGCTGGACGAGGATGATAGAATTCTCTTTGAGAAGCATCTCAAGAACTGCCCCATCTGCCGTGACGAACTGGGGCTTGAGCGTTCTCTACAGAACGGGCTTGTTGAATGCACGAAGCCGCATGCAGCGCCACCTGAACTCAGGCTGAACGTACTGAAGAGAATCCTGACCGTGCACCAGCCACGATTCCCTTTCTGGCAGATCGCGGTAACGCTTCTTTCCGGTGCAGCGGTATTCATTTTTCTACTGCACATTCTACGCAGCTCAAGTCTGTTTGAAACAGGCGCCGGATTGCTGACAGGTTTAATCGATGGAGTATTCGCAACAGTCGAACAAGTAAATTCCCTTCCCCTGATGATCGGTATAGGAATTGTGCTGGTAGGGATAACTTCGGTAATGGCTTCACTGTTACCGGAGGAGTAGCCGACGGTTCTATTCAATTCAAGAAGGAGAATATCACCATGAGATTCCAGATCATTTGTACACTCTGCGCGATGCTGATAATCTTTGTTTCAGGATGTGGGGATGATCCCGTGGGCTGCCGGCTGAGTCGCGTGCTGCGGGACGGACTGTATATATACTTTCACGAAATGTCCATCTGAAAGTTCACAGAAGATAACGTCACCCGGAATGATGTATCCGGACAAATCGACTAAGTTGAAAACCACGGAGTCAGCTGATAGAATTGATACAGTTGGTGCTATTCCGGGAGTACTGATCGAATCTTCATTGCTCCAGATACCGTTGTCATTAGTATCAGTTGTTTTCAGTGCATAGAAGTACTGCATTGCCCAGTCTACAGCACTATCTATGTATTCGGATTCGTTAACATCGCTGATGACTCTGAGAATTGTTGCGGAGGAAGTATCGGAAGAGATTCCAGGGAACCAGCAACATTGAAGTTCCTGGCAAGGGTAGGTTGAAAGTGTTCTCCCCTGTAAAGCATATGGCTGACGTGTACAGGAAGACGCGAAATGAGACGCTTTCAACCAGTCCCATCTGACGATATCACCAGGAACGGGCGGCAGATACCCGAACGGATCTTTGTCTCGGGGAAGAGGGCTGAATGGATACCTTCGGAGGATTCAAGAGATTCTAGTATTCCGGGAGTCATATTCCTCTCACCGATACCGTTCAGTATTAGCAGCGAGAAGGGAAGGTCTTCC
>JAIOSX010000003.1 GCA_021107345.1 Candidatus Aegiribacteria sp. | reverse complement strand
TCCCTCAGGGATCCGTAACCCATGGGGATTCCGTAATCCCACTCGATCGGATCGCAGTCGTTTATGACGATAACGATGATATCATCCTCTGTCCTTGTCGAATGAAACGGATATTCGAGGAAGGGATTCTGATAAGCTGGTTCGAATGCTGCTGCAATGAAGGGGATAGCTATTAGAAGGATTGGAAGCTTTTTCATGACATTTACCTCCTGGTTACTGGATATCCTTCAGGATCGTGCAGAGATCTTCCGGTGTGATATCCTTGGGAATGGGAATGTTCTTCCCTTCTTTAACAAGCTGGGCTTTTGCTGCAAGTTTCTTGAGGTGTTTTGAAAGAGCCTTCTTCTGGCCATCGGACAGTGATTTAGTGACTATTGATGATGGTCTGTTGGCAATACTAGCGTAGATATGGGCGATGGAACTGTCTTCCTTATCCTTGACGGAATATCCCAGCTTGATCTTCGCCCAGTTGATCTCATTCTTCTTCAGGAACGTCAGAATCTTCTTCAGCGAAGCCTTCTCTTCAGCTGTAATCGAAGATCTTTTCTTGCGTTCCTTGGGCTTGCCGATGATAGCCTCCACACCCCTGTCCATTGACCTCATAATGTGCTTCTCTTCCTCTGGATCTACATCGTCCAAGACATCCTTGCGGATCTCCAGGCTCAGTCTCCCAAGAAAGACCATCATGGTTTTTCTGGCGGCATCGTTCAGTTTACCATCGTTCACTGCCGCGAAGAAATGGACTGTGAGTTCGTCCATTACATCCAGCACACCTGTACTTGCAATGAATGCAACCTTCCTGCTCAATACCAGCATGCTTATGGCATCATCGCGGCTGGGTGAATCTGAGAGTAACACTTTCTCTATCCTGTCCATCAGCCTGCTGTAGAGGTCTATCTTCGTTTCGGTGATCTTAGGGCTGAATTCCCTGCCTTTACTGAACTTCATCTTCGACTCCAATCACTGAAATGGGTCGATACGGCATTTCACTACGATAACATAATGTATCAATTTAATTTTCTTCTAGATTTAAGCAGCAATGTCAAGCTCTGCCTTGAGGACTTCCTCATAAAGTGCTTCAAATGCGGGATTTCTTTCCTGCTGCTGAAGGTACTGAAAGCATCGCTTCCCTTCGGGAAGACCGTAATACCTTCCGGGGCAACATCCGGGCATATGATTGTTCAGCGCCGATCGTTTCATTTATAATAATATTGCTCTGTTTGTGCACTCAGTTAATGGATTTGCCTTTCTGTAAGTCTGGAGAAAAGAGTGAAACTGCATTTGAATAATGTTAGCTTTCGACCATTTTCCGTTGACAGAGACAGGGACATGATCTGCGCTTTTCTCAGGGATACCAGGGAAAGTGCGGGGGCTTTGCTGCATGAAAACTGGAGATACGCAGGAGGTTATGGACGCTCTCTGAACAGAAGTTGCTCAAGTTCAGCGTAACTCACCAAATTGGTTTACTGCTGCTCTGAATTCTCCATGGGTGATTATATCATCTCCGTTGAGATCGATTCTCATCATGCGGGCGCGACCCTGCAGGGGTATTTCATCCATAGTGATTCGATTATCATGATTAGTGTCCAGACTCTGAAAAATTTGATTGGGGTCTCTTAACTGAGGGGGGGTTGGATCAGGGGCAGGGCTGTCAGACGGCTGCTCATCCAGAAGGTTGGGCTGCTCTTGATGAAGGAAGTCCTGAAACTCCGTCAGACTGATTGTGCCGCTCTGATCCTGATCAGCCGGCATGAGGCGGTCGTGCAGGCGCTCAGGGAGTTCATCAGGAGAAAGACAATCGTCGTTGTTTATGTCAAGCTGGTTGAACATCAGCTCCTGGAGTTCCTCCCGCTGCTGTGCAAGGGTAATTACTTGCTTGAATTCCTGAATGCTGATTGCACCATCCTGATCCACATCCGCCTTCATCAATGGTTCTCTGTACTGATCGGGAAGTTCATCGGGCGTAAGTCTGAGATCACCATTCCGGTCGAGCCGGTTGAACTCCGCAGAGATATCCTCTTGATCAGAGGATGCGTTGCGTAATAATTTCAATGCACGTAATCCAATAACACAGAGTATGACAATAGCAGTAATTCCGGCTATTCTCCAGAACCATTTTCCGCTGTGGGATTTCGTCTTTGCTTTGTACGGGGAAGCCGCAGCTTCCTGAGGAGGCTCATCTAATTCAACAATACTGTAGAGATGTACTTCTTCTCTGATGTTCTTGAGCTGCTTTGGTCCCTGATAGACTGTTTTAAGGGCAAGACGCGTTTTAACCACTTCGTAAAGAGCCTGGGAAATGCAGATACCACCACTGGGAGCTTCGGATTGCAGGCGTGCGGCGATATTGACGCCATCTCCCATGGCATCATCATCACTTACATAAACATCCCCTAAATGAATACCGATGCGATGCTCCAGCACTTCGTTTTCCGGTAGTGATCCGGATTGTTCTTTGAAGTGCCGCTGTATCTCCCGGGCACATTCAACGGCATGCACTCCGCTTTGGAAAATGGCAAGACAGCCATCTCCCATTGATTTGAGCACCCGTCCTTCAAACTGCTGACAAAGATCATTGATGACTCTGATATCCCGCTTCAGCAATGACATGACATGATCTTCATCATCACCCATCAACCGGCTGGAACCAACAACATCGGTAAACATGATAGCTGCCAGTCTCCGGCGTCCCAGTGGTTCCGGTTTTTCTGAAGTTGGGCTGTTATCCATGGTTCAAATCCTCATCATTATTCTAGAACCTGTCTACAACTTCGTGGATATGATGTAACATTATCAGGACCTCAATTGAGCGGTTTACTTGTTTCACTCACAAATCATCATAAATCACCTTTGCTTGCCAGTCAATCTGATCATTTCTCCAGCTTGGGGGGTTATTCGAGGGTTGTGGAATCTTATCAACCGGGTAGGTTCCAGGCAGTGTTCAGGTTTATCATATGTGAAAGAGGTACGCTGAAATGATGAAATACGCGTTATTGTTAATTACTGTTGCCATTTCATTCTCAGGCAATACTGAAAACTCTACGTTTGAAATACTCGCACCGGGAAGTTTTCATGGAGATAATGTGACATCAGGAGCAAGCGGTGAGATCTGGTTTGGTGTGTTCGAGACTGCTTCGGGGTACGAGATAAGGCAGGCAGAGATGATAGTTGAGGATGCGATTGATCCCTACCTTGACCGGGATGGGGAGAGAACTGCAAAGCTGATCTATGCTGCCGATGCAGTGATAGATCCAGAATATGACTGGGATTATGAGACGGACAGATGGTCTTCCGGCGATGCGGACAGGCTGATGTTCTTTCTGCGTCCTGCCGATTCAGTGTTTTACGAAGGTCCACTGTATCCAGTGATAGTTGATTCACCTGATATTCCGCCAGATACTACAATCGAACTGGGGGATTCAGGACTTTTACTGGTCGCCAGGCAAAAGGGTCTCTTCCTTGTTGACGGTTCCACATCCCAGCGTCTTTCCGATGTCTACCCGAATTCCTGTGGAGAGTCTGTATCAGTTATCTGGGCTGGAGATCTGGACGGCGACGGCAGAATTGATCTGGTTCTGGATGATCAGGTTCATTACGCTTGCCTGGTCTTTTACAAACTCTTCCTCTCAGGCGAAGCAGAACCCGGAAAACTTGTAAAAGAGGTTGCTTCTTTCGTAGCGAGTAGTTGCTGAGTCATCAGTTCAATCGGCCGGAACGTACACCTCTACGGGTCCGCATGCATAACAGGCAACCTGGTAGGGCGGGAAAATGACCGTGTAACCGGTGATACCGCCGTTCTCATCCGGGACTGGAAAAAGAGTGTGATAATTCTCCGGGACCGGAGATGCGCCCCGTTCTATCCAGCCTTCATCCTCGAGCAGCTCATTCAGCTGAACCATGACCTCTTCAGCGAAGGTTTCGAATTCTGCCTGTCCGCCCAGCAGTTCAACGGGTCCGATAAGTGAGTCAGTGGCGAGATCGAATAAGAAGGCTTGTGTCCACGAGTTCCCATGGGCACCTCCGGTGTAACTCCACATCCATGCTATTATGCAGAGCATGCCATCCGGTGAGGGTTCATGGGTGAAGTTAATTTCCAGGTTCCATTCCATCGGCAAGGGATCATCCTGGAAAAAGTCTTTGAAGTTATCCTTGAAATTCTGTATCTGTCCTGAGGCGAACTCCTCAAGCCTCTCCCCTGCAGCTTCATTCTGAAGGGCTACGGCGGGATAATGCACAGATATGGAATAATATTCAGTGTTTTCTGTCCATAGAGTGTCAGTTAACGAACCCTGGGCAGCAATGAGTAGCGCAATGCAGCAACAGATCATTTCGGTCTTCCCTTCTTAAATAATACAGAAGTACTAAGAATAATCACATTCCCAATCACTGGAAAGATGATGAGCTTCAGTCAGCCTGTATGAAGGTAATCCTTGATTATGATACTTCGAATTAACGGCCATCTGCGCAAGCAAAAATACTGGTACCGGGTAATGTGGCAACTTTTTCTGCTCTACTCCCAGCTGACCGGGTCCTCAGGTGTCCAGTTCCCATCGCTTATGAGTTCGAGCCTTCCCGGCAGGATTGTCAATTCGTTGGTTCTCCAGTCATAGTATATCTTTTCAAAGACAATGATTGAATCGCTGATCCATTCCGCTGCGTTGGGTTCCCAGCCTACATCAAGATCTTCGAACTCGAGCGCAAGGGTGTCTGTATCTATTCTCCATATCTGTATGCCATTCTCAATGTAGCATGCAATCTTATCACCCATGGAACAGAAAAGCCTGGTTCCGCCCGGATCTGGCCACGGTTCCGAGATGGCTTCATTTATTCTGCCGCTTTCACCATTTATGATCAACCATCCCTGCCATTCGTATCCATCTATCTGAACTGCCCAGTAATTCTGCTCCGGTAAATATGATATTACGCTATAAACACAAACATTGAATTCATCAGTTCTTGATGAGTAAGGAGTATCAGCAAATACAAGGGTATCTCCACCCGTTGTAACAATGCAAAGAGTCATGGAATCAGGGCGGAAAATCATATCACTGTAACGGGTAAGAATCGCTTCTTCTGACATCCATGCAGAAGTGGTCATAACTATGGAACTGATAAGAGCTGCGATTATTCCGTATCTCATGTTATTGAGCCCTCTCTGTGGTGAAAATAGTGCTTTACCGGATTACGCATTCGAGAATGTTTCTGTTGTCAGGATAATCGGTATTAAGCAATCCTGAAAGCGTCAGATTGAGATTATCCCGATATAGAATCTGCTGTATTCTATTGTATGTTCCTCTGAGGTTTCCAGTGTAATACTGCTCATTCTCTCAATGGTTTCTTCAGGCAGGGGGAATACAAGAAGAGTATCACCACTCCATGAACCACTGTAGATCCAGTCACCCCATGTAGTCCACATGGCGCTGATCTCATCTGATATCATCGTTCCACCAGCCCAGGAACAGAGAGTTTCAAAAACATCTTCATATTCGGTTGCCTGCTGCAATTCTCGATGCGTTTCGTATCTTTCAGTAATAGGATCGATGATCACTTTCCCGTCCACCTTGATGAACCTTATAAGTTCACCATTATAGTCAGGATCCAGTACAGTCCCCTCATCCGTAAGAAGCGCCGGATAGAAGTCATCGTCGTTTCGCGGTGTCAGAGCACACTCGTAATAGATGAATTTTTCACTGGCTCCATCATCGAACTCCAGCAGAAACGATGAAGGCCTCCTCCAGATATCGAGGAGCTCCGGGGAAAAACTTAACTGATCTCTTGCATCTGAGATATCAGTTGTGCCGGGTTCCCTCCAGGAATTAGCGGAAAAGGTCCATACCGCTCTTGCGGAGTTAAGCAGATGCAGTGGAGCGATAGAGATCAACTCCTCCGGGATCGGCCAGGTTTCGATAAATGTTCCGGACGGAACTTTGACAGTGAAAGTACCCTGAAAAAAAGCACCGTAAAAGTAGACAACGGGGGCTCTGGACACTGGTTCGTCCCAGTCATTGTGAGTTGTGAAACCCTCAAAAGAATCAGATGGCGGAGCTGCTCCTATTACTATTTCCTCAGCAAAG
>JAIOSX010000310.1 GCA_021107345.1 Candidatus Aegiribacteria sp. | reverse complement strand
GTACTCTTCTTGAAGATGTCTGTACGGAAACGTTTGTTCTGACATGCGGCCCGGAACAGGCTGTCGCAGCTACAAAGAGTGTTGTTGAACAGGCTCTGTTCTATGATTCCATTCTCCAGCACGTAGCCGGCAGGAGTAATACACATGCTTTTCCGGAACTTGCGGAAAGTATTGAAGAAGCGCTGACGATGGCAATTGATCCCGGCATTATTGAAAAGGCTGCAAAAGCAAAAACTATCTATTTCGCCGGCTATAACGATGGCGTGGCTGAAGAGCTGACTCTGAAGACCAACGAGATCACTCGTAAAAAGTCCGACTATCTGGAAGGCACATATGCTGTGCACGGCATAGAAGAAGTCATGGAGAAGGCCGATATTGTTTTTATTGTAGATCCTATTGATGAGGAAATCGAAAAATATCGAGATGTACTGGTTAACGGTGTCGGACTTGAAGTAGTGGCAATTGCCGAGCGGGATACGCCTTTTACTACAATTAAGGTTCCGAATGCATCTGAGATGAATCCCTATGTTTATTTGTGCGCCGGCTGGAATGTACTTGTTGAAATAGGGCTTTCTCTGGGTATTAATCTTGATAAGCCCACCCGCGCACGCAAGATAGGAAATGAATTCATTGAATAGCATGGGTATCAGGAGTTCTCCATCAGAAAAACCTGATCTCACAAGAGATAAGCAACTCCGGTGACATTTATTGAAAACCTGGCTTCGAGCTGGAGTAAGAATGACTCTTTAGTCTGTGTGGGTCTCGATCCTGACATTGAGAAGATACCAGCGCATCTTCGTGCTGCGGAGACGCCTCTCTTTGAATTCAACCGTGCCATCATAGACCAAACTGCTGATCTTGTCTGCGCGTTCAAGCTACAGGTCGCCTACTACTCTGCGTCCGGGGCGGAACTCGACCTCGAGCTTACGGTAGCTTACATCCACGAGAACTATCCGGGCATTCCAGTCATTCTTGATGCAAAGCGAGGAGACATAGGATCGACCGCAGAAATGTACGTTCGTGAAGCGTTTGATCGATTTGGCGTTGATGCTGTCACCGTGAATCCGTATATGGGAACGGACACACTTGAACCGTTTCTTGACAGAAGCGACAGGGGGGTGATCATTCTCTGCCGTACATCAAATCCGGGCGCAGGAGATTTTCAGGACCTGATATCAGATGGAAGAAAGCTGTATCAGATCGTTGCAGATAAGGCTGCCCATGAATGGAATCGGAATGGTAATGTTCTTCTCGTCGTGGGTGCTACCTACCCTGATGAATTGCGAGAAATCAGATCTATTGCAGGAAGCATGCCGTTTCTTGTACCCGGCATCGGCGTACAGGGGGGTGACGTCGAGAGTGCCGTTATGAACGGTAAGAATCAAGATGGAACAGGAATGATAATCAATTCATCCAGAGGGATCATTTACTCAGGTAACGGAAAAGATTTCGCGGAAGCTGCCAGGAAGGCTGCCTTAAACCTGAGAAACGAGATCAACAGGTATCGATAGACGGAGCTTAACCAGGCAATAAGAAATAGTACAGCTGCCTGAAAAGCATGGGGAACTGCATAAGAAACATGAGCTGAAGATACTTGACAGACTTGCCTGGTGTGCATACGATTTAGGATATGAAACACTATCAATTGAATTCCCGGACAGCCGGAAAGATATCCGGAGGCCGCAAACATGCCCGACATGAATAACGAATCCGAACTGCGCCGTGATAATGCCGAATTGCATAAGCGCGTAACCGATCTGGAGAACGCCATTTCCGAGCGCAAGCAGATAGAGGAGGAGTTGCGTACCAGCGAAAGGCAGTATTTCACCATATTCAACAATGCCAATGATCTCATCCACATTGTAAGCCCTGCCGGAAAAATCCTCGCGGTGAACAAGAAATGGCTGACCACCCTGGAATACTCGCAGGAAGAGGCGAAGGGACTTCAGGTCACTGATATTCTTCTTGACGACGAAATACCACAGACCAGCGGGCAGTTCAAAAAAGTCGCAGAGGGAGAAAGCGTCAGTATTGGAACGGTTTTCATTTCCAGGAGCGGTAAGAAAATCGATGTGGAGGGTAATGGAAAGGGCATCTTCATTGATGGCAAATTTGTTTCTGCCGTAGGGATTTTCAGGGACATTTCCGAGCGCAGGAAAGCTGTAAATGCTCTGTTGGAAGCGAATAAAATTATCAACCGCAGCCCGGCGGTGGCTTTCCTCTGGAGCATGGAGAAAGACTGGCCTGTTGAGTTTGTCTCGGATAATGTTCAAATACTGACCGGATACTCCTCACAGGAATTCATTGAGAGAAAAATCTCCTATAGAGACATAATCTATTCTGATGATCTTGAAAGAGTAACAGAAGAAGTAACAAAGTTCGGTAAAATCGAAGGACTTAAAACATACGCACATAAACCTTACAGGATTACTACTAAAAACGGAGAGATCAAGTGGGTTAACGACAAAACTTATATACGCAGAGATTCCCGGGGAATAACTACACATCACGAAGGAGTTGTTTCTGACATCACCGAAGAGATGAAACTTGAGGGACAGTTACGTCAGGCCCAGAAGATGGAATCTGTAGGGCGTCTGGCGGGGAGCGTGGCTCATGACTTCAACAATATGTTGAGCGTAATTCTGGGCCACACGGAGATGGCCCTTGGTAAAACGACCCCGTCTCAGCCGATTCATGCCCATTTGACGGAAATTATCAAGGCAGCCGAGCGCTCCGTGAACCTGACCAAGCAATTACTGGCCTTCGCCCGCAAGCAGACCATTGCTCCGCGCGTTCTTGACCTTAACAAGACTGTGGTAGGTATGATCGAGATGCTGCGGCGTTTAATTGGAGAAGACATCCATCTCACCTTTTTGCCGGGAAAGGATTTGT
>JAIOSX010000102.1 GCA_021107345.1 Candidatus Aegiribacteria sp. | reverse complement strand
CGGTATCTGGGGGCTGCATATGTGGATGATCTACCAATACGAACACCTCTCAAAAACCCACTGGAGTACATATGTTTCTGCGGGTGCAGCCCTGATCCTTGGGGTTCTGGCAGTTTATCTTACTAAAAAGCACCGCGGAACCAGCCGGAAAATGGCATTGTCAGTAGCATCTCTTCTTCTTTTCTGGACGGTGCTGGAGTACGTATGGGGATGGAGACTTTTGCCGGGACCATACTCCATATAGATACCGGACAGGTGTCCTTCAAGCTTTTTCACTGTTCCCACGGCTTGAATTGAAGTATTCAGGAAGATTTCACCCTGTCATTTTCCAACCGGGACAGGTATACTTAGAGTTGAATTATTCGACCCGTTTACATCCAGCAAACCAAATTATCAGGAGGAATGATATGTTAACGAAGCTGCGCCGCTTTTCCTGCGGCTCACCGATTGTTCGAAGAAGCGCTTTCGCCATCACATTCGCAGCCCTGCTGTTCGTAACACTCGGAGTATTCCCGTTCATAACGGGCACGGTGTCCGCAGAAGACACCGAGTACTCAGTACAGTTTATACATGACGTACAGATACCGTTACCCGAACAGCTCGGCCCCAGGATCTACCTGAACGAACCTGACCTTCCAACAGGCCCCCCTGCAAATCCGCAGGTAGGCGACTCCTGGACCTGGTGGCTGTTTATTCATCACCCTATGCCACCACACTTCGAGCAGCATGTCTGTACGGTACGCGGAAAGAGCGACCGAGGGTACGTAGTGGTAAGAGACCTGGAATGGGGAGTCTCGATTTTCCAGAGCGATGTTGACCAGATACTGCAGCGCTGGGAGAACACCAGCCCCGGCCCCTATCCGGATAGCGGGGTCTATGTGATAGACAGCCTTTCATTCGGTGAACCACCTGACGAGCTTGATCTTGACCCGCGTATCTACCTGATGTGGTTCGACTTCGAGATATCAGCAGATGGGTTCTTCTTCTGGTTCGATGAATATCCGGATGGAACTTTTCCCGATTTTCCCAGCAACGAGTGCGAAGTACTCTACCTGAGTACCGGGAGTTCAGGAGGAGGCCCGAGCAGCGATTATATGATTGCGGTAGCTGCCCATGAATTCGAGCATCTGATCCACTGGAAGTACGATGACGACGAAGACACCTGGGTGGACGAGGGGCTTGCGGAACTGGCAATGTGGCTCTACGGAAATCCCGACTACATTTCAGGATTCAACCACAACCCGGACAACGATCTGACAGTATGGGACAGTAACTGGTCCGATTACATCCAGACCTATCTCTGGACCCTCTACTTCTTTGAACAGTACGGTGGTCATGACGCCGTATTCGCATTGGTACACGAAACGGCCAATTCGATCGCCGGATACGAGGAAGTGCTGGATGATTTCGGTCACCCTGAGGACTTCGCAGATGTCTTCGCCGACTGGACTGTGGCGAACTTCCTGGATGACCCGACCCTGGAGGACGGCCGTTTTGGCTACCAGGGAGACGAACTGCCTCCATTCAACGTGGCCGGGACATATTCGACCTATCCCGTCTCCAATATTACCAAAACGGTCAACTACTGGGCGACCGACTACTACCGCTTTCAGGATTTGACAGACTTCGATAACCTTCTGCTGTCCTTCGATGGTAACGACTCAAACAGCTTTGCCGTATGGGGCCTTGCGCTTTACGGAAATGGTACGACCGAAGTCCTGCGTATGACGCTTGAAGGAAGCACGCAGACAGGCACGCTGGAAGTTACCGGGCTTACCGATCCTGATGACCAGGTTATTCTTGTTGTTGCCTGTATATCCAGCACAGGAGGACACGACTACATGTTCAGTGCGGGTGACATCGAGGGGATAGAACATGAAGCGTCCGCACCGCACACCCTCCAGCTTCAGGCAAGCCCTAATCCATTCACTTCGACTGTGACACTGCAGCTTAACTGGAGCGGGATTTCCGGAGATCCGACCGTTGACATCTTCGACATCAACGGCCGCCTCGTGCGCCGGCTCGGTGCAGCGGCAAACAGCGAGGACGGGGCAATGATGATCTGGAACGGCTGTCTGGAAGACGGCAACCCTGCAGCCCCCGGAATCTACTTCGCGAGTTGCAGGATAGGTTCAGCAAACAGCGTGATGAACCTCCTTCTACTGCCTTAGATAGAACGATTCTCACTTCTCGGCACGGGTCTCATGCGGGAACCCGTGCCGAGAACGATTCTCACTGCTGATTGATAACAGGAGTAGATAATATGAATGCATTATTTGCGGTTTTTCTGGCGATGGGTTATGGCGAAGCCAGAACTGAGATCCTGGGTCAGACAGTTACTCGTATGGAACTGACTGCTGAAGAAATGACAATCGATTCGATATTCGAAGAGCTGAAGGACGAAGCTGCCGAACTGCAGGAACCCCCGAACCCATGGGTCAGCCAGTTCTTTCCATGCGTAAAGGAAGAATATGAGACTACCGGGCTTTATGAGTTTCTGCTGAATATGCCCAAAGGCGCTGTTCTGCATGTACACCCCAGCGCAATGGGCGATTACTATGAACTTTTCGATCTTGTATCAGTGCGTGATGACTGTTACTTCAATCCTTCGAACGGATCGTTTGAATTGTTCATGGATTCCGTTCCGGAAAGTGAATGGCTGCTGGTTTCTGAAATGCTTGCTTCAGCATCCGATGAAGCCGCAATGCGTGACAGCCTGATAAACTATATCATTATTGATGAAGGTGATGAGTACCTTCCTGATATCTGGGCTGAATTCGAGCAGATGTTTGGAAGGGTCGGAGGTCTTTTTGCCGATCCTGCCGTAGCTTACCATTATATCTATCAGGCTTTGTACGTTTACTCATTTATGGACAATGTACAGCACATAGAGCTTCGTGCCCACACACCTTCTCCTGAGGGTGTCGAGTTCTATCTGAGCGTGGTTGACAGCCTCGCAAAAGAAGGAATTGATATCAGCATAAGGATCATCTACTGTGATTCCCGATACCTTTATCCCGGTGAAACGATTGAAAACTTCCGCGAACGAATAACCGGCAGTATGAAAGTGGCAGCCGACCTCATGATGCAGTATCCGGGTATTGTTGTTGGAGCTGACGTCTATTCTGAAGAAGATAAGGGTGCTACAGCGTTTTACATGGCACCCATGATGGAAGATGCCCGCGATTACAGTATGGCTGAATACGGATTCGAGCTTCCTCTGTTCCTGCATGATGGCGAAAGCAGTTTCCCGACCGGTGTGCCCGATTCCCCCGTTTCATTACTGGGGCCATATCCGGGGACAGTGAACAACAATATGATTGACGCATACCTTTTAGGTGTTGAAAGAGTAGGCCATGGTATTGAGCTTGCAAAGCTTCCCGAACTTGCAGAAATGTACGCAGAGGAAGGTATACCACTTGAAATATGCCCGGTAAGCAACCAGATTCTTGGCTATGTACCTGATCTGCGTAACCATCCGGCTGTTTCTCTTATGCGCAACGGTGTAAGGATTTCCATTAATCCTGACGATCCTGCAATGTTCGGCTATACCGGCGTTACGTTCGTCTAGACAGTTGCGGTTCTTGCATGGGATCTGTCTCTTTCCGATGTTAAGAGGCTGATCATGAATTACATAGAAGATGCAGCCATGACCGATTAAGAAGAAGCTGAACTCATGAGCCTGTGGTAGGATGAATGGAACGAGTTCATTTCTTCTACCATAGAAGAGAGATAACAGATTCCCTTTGATTCTATGGATGCGTGCCTATATCT
>JAIOSX010000030.1 GCA_021107345.1 Candidatus Aegiribacteria sp. | reverse complement strand
CGGTCAGGAGGTCTGGAGTTACATAACTGACTCAGGACTGTATGGCATAGTGTCCTCTCCTGCAATCACCGATGGTGTAGTCTATATAGCTGCTACTGACTGGAACCTCTACGCCTTCGGAACCGGTTTGAAGTACACTTATCTTAATGATCTGTTCGCGGAGGTTGGATCGAACGAGCTGATAGTAACATCCTTTGACGAAGGAGTTCCTGTTGCCGCAGATACCATAAGCTTCACCGTTACCGGGACAGGAATCAGCCTGGAGTCTACCCGCCGCCTTGGTCTGTGCGCCAGCCCGAATCCCTTCCATTCCTCGGCATCAATTTCTTTCGAGCTTTCAGAACCGGGATACACTTCAATTGAAGTGTATGACCTCTCCGGAAGAATTGTCTGCTCACTTAATGATTCCGAGCTTTCCGCCGGAGAACATTCAGTGCAATGGGACGGCAGAAGACAGAACGGGGAACCTGTTTCAGCCGGTCTTTATCTCTGCAGGATACAATCAGGAAGTATTGCGGAAACAACCGGCCTGTGTCTGCTGAGATGATGAATTACAGCTCCGATACTGCTAAGCCGACTGAATAGTACAGGATCAGGTCAGAAGACGTTTGAACATTTCGTTGTAGGATTCTCTGCCGGAGATGATGTTCCAGTAGCCCCTGGCGAATTCCCTGTTATCCCGAAGCCTCACCATGGCTGCTCCATGGGTGAATTGACTGAAAAGTAGATGCCTGTAGAACATCGACTGTCTGACGATGCTTATGGGATAGTCTTTTTTGTTCAATACGGTCCCGCGGTCTCCCCCGGGTATGATGCAGTCCGCCACCAGAAATCCGCTCTCTACAGCATGGCCGATTCCTTCTCCTGAAACCTGATCCACCAGACCAGCGGCATCCCCCGCCAGGTAGATATTCGCTTTTCCAAGATTTCTATCAAGTGAGAGGTACGGTACCGGAGCACCCAGCAGCTGGTATTTATCGGAGGAGATGCCCCTTGCTTCAAGAAAGCCGTTCAACGCCTCGGTTATGTCGGATGATGATAACGGCTGCCCAGGGCTCCGGCTCCAATATTTACCTTTTCACTTCCAGGGAAAACCCAGATGTAACCATACGGGATATAACCGAAATGTATCTGAATATCTTCAGGTTTTTCATTCAGATCGGTTAATGGAATGAAATACTCCAATCCCATACGCGTTCTTTTTCTCCTTCTACCTGATATGAATTTTCTGACGAGACTGTTGCACCCATCTGCTCCTACAATGTTTGAACAGGAGAATCCTTTACCGGATGAGGTTGTCAGAGACGTTGATTCAATTGATACTACCGCGTCCCCTGTTACTATTTCCGCACCGGCTGAAGCCGCTTTATCAAGCAGTACGCTGTCGAACCGCTTTCTGGATATTATCCGTACAGGGTCATGATGTGAAGTATATGTTCTAAGGAGTTCATCCCTGTTCCACAGGGAAAATGTTCTGTGTTCCTTCAGCGTGAGCTCGTTCAGTTCTTTATTCGAGAGAATACCGGATGCAGTGAGAATCTCCGCTGCCCTTGCGCTGAGAACACCACCGCACACTTTATCCCTTGGGAAAACCGCTTTATCAATAAGACAGCATTGTACTCCGGTTGAAGCCAATTTCCAGGCGCACGAAGCTCCCGCAGGCCCTCCTCCCACGATCAGGGTCGGGTCTTTGCTTTCAGCATTATAAACCATTTACAGTTCTCCGGAGGCAGGGGCCTGCCTGGCAGGCCCCTATTAGAGAAGTTTAGAAAGAATTGGCGGAATCGGTGATCTTGACGCCTTCAGAAACAACATATGAAGGGACACTCGTGGCTACGGGAGCCCTTCTTCCGTAGGTGTTGGATTCATTTACGGATTCCGACACCGATGAAATGATCTTCACGTTTCCTAGAACATTCTGGAAAGAGTCTGTTAATCTTGATGAAAAGATAGGTGACACTATTTTCCCGTTTTCCACAAGAACTGCATTGAATCTGGAACTACCGGTAAAAATTCCCTTACTCCGGTTGGGAATGTTCATGTAATGAATCGCAGGAATGTAGAGTACTCTACCCATATCTTTGACTGCTTCAAGGGGGTCCTCAGAACCGAAGCCCGTATCCATCACGATACTTGGAGAACCGGTATCGTGTCCTGTAGGCTTCTTCCCATACTTGGCGGCGGTACCTGAATCATACATAAGATTCACAAATTCTCCATTTTCCACCAGCGGGAAAATGCTCCGTTTACGACCGGTCATGTCGAATCCGAACATGAAAGTTTCCGGATTTGTGGGATCATCAACAATGGAAATCGTTTCTCCGAGGATTATGTCTCCCGGGTTATTCTTCGACGTCCAGCTCTGTTTCTCCTCCCACCCTCTTCCAGCAAGACCGGTATATACTGCCATACCAATTATCTCAGATAAGGCTCTTGCTCCAAAAATTACCGTATATTCTCCGGGTTCAACCTTGAAACCGTCATTTTCTTCGTACAAGGGTATCAGCTTACTGAGAATATTTATTGTCTTATCAACGGAAAAATCCGAGGCTCTCCACCCGGTCTGGTTGTGTGTAAGTTCCCATTTAGCCTGAGGGTGCTTCAACACAACGGAGAATAGCTGGTCGGTGCCTCTGTGGTAGACTTCATTCCTGTTGGTTGTGGTAAGAAGGTACACTTCAATCGACCCGCTGGACCAGGATCCGGAGAAATTGTACTGCCCTCCCAATGTCTCGATAATTTCCCTGTAAGCCTCGGCCTTCATACCGGGATCAATATCTGCAAGCTCCTGATCGAATTGGCTGTCTTCACTTATCGCGGTTTCCACCTCATCATGGATTGGATCGTATGTTTTGGGTGAAGCCATCCTCGCTTTTTCCCTCGCTGCATTAAGAATGCTACGTACCGTATCCGTATCCTTGATCGCCCCGAGGTATGTCTGACTTCCCTGTTTTCTGCCGTCGGTTACATCCACATCCAGCCTCATAAGATCTTCCGAGGTGTTCAGTGACACCGAATTATTGCCAATTCGCATGAGATGACTTTTCTCATGATACAGTTTAAGTGTTGCCTGAATGCCTTCGTCGGCAGCTTCATCTCTTACCTGCATCAGATTCATCCTGATGGTTGCGTCCAGCATTTCTTACTTCCTTTCCCCGGTAATCACATCATCGAATTTAACAACAGGGACTCCGTGACCGATCTGCATAACCTGGTTCGGCTCACCTTTCCCACAGTTGTTTACCAGCTCCACTTTCCAGGTGGATTTATCACCCACTGCAGAAAGGGATCCGTAGAATTCCAGAGTATGCCCCTGATATGTGGGATTTCTGAGAACTCTGGTCTTCTCCCCGTTCTTCACTTCCCAGGCAATTTCGCAACCGAAGTGGAAATGCTCTCTGTTGGAACCGATTGACCAGGAGACTGGATTATCCACCACGATACCGTCCTCGGTTGATGCTATTATGTCCTTCTCGGTACCGTCATTGCCCGGAAGAATGTTCACATTGGTCATTCTATCTATTGGTGCTCTGTAGAACGATGTTGCTCTGGCAACTCCTCCACTCTGCTGGAAAACTTCCCTGCCGGCTCTTTCATTCGCCTCGTTTACCATGGCTCTTGATGTAAGTGCATTGACCAGGATGCCCCTGTCAATAAGCAGATAATCACGTTCAGGGGTTCCATCATCATCAAACCCGAATGAGCCTGGAGAATTGGCAATGCTTCCGTATGAACTGACAGTCAGTTTATCGCTTCCATACCTGAGTTTGCCGAATGAATCAAGGTCAACAAAGGACCCTCCTGCATAGGAAAGTTCGTACCCGAGGATTCTGTCAAGTTCAAGCGGATGTCCGATTGTTTCATGAACCTGTAGATGGCCCTGACCGGGAAGCAGTATCACGGATCTTCTTCCATACTCAAGTGGTTCAGCCTTGATAAGCTCCGCCAGTTCTGACCTGACTCTGGCTGCGTGCCCGGAAAAGAGTTCCGGATTAGTCATCATTTCCCAGCCGGCAGTACCATCTCCCGATGAATACAAACTCATGCTGCGCCTTTGCATCTCACCATCAGAGTCCAGCGCCATGACCATTATTGTGCCGAAAACACTGGCAAGGTCCTTGTTTATCTCGGAACCTTCGCTATTCTGAAAGTGAATCTTCTTCTTCTGGAAATTGACGAAAACCATTCTCTTAAAGATAAAGTCTTCCTTCAAATCGTTATCCAGCCTGGTTAGGAATGTCAGTTTATCCTGAAGGCTCACGGAGAAAGGATCAACCTCGACCGGGGATGCATAACTACCCTTAACCGCTTCCCCGATGCCCGTTGAAAGCGGAGCTTTGACAAGTCTGGATGCCGTTCTGGCGTTCATAGCCGCCTTCCGGAAACATGCATTAAGACCAGCCGGATCGCTGGTGGCGGCAAAACCCCACGCACCTTTCCATAGAACCCTTACTCCTATACCGCTCTCTACTGTTGTATCGTTTGCCTCAAGGTCGCCATCGTAGAGTAAGAGCGTTTCAGAACTGTCGTCAAGGTAATACCTTGCGTCAACGTAATCGGCACCTTCAGAAGATATTCTCGATATGTTTTCGGATATCTCCTTCATTATATTCGCTTCTGTCATTGAAAACCTGCCTTAAACTTATGGAAATGAATACCTGTATTTTCTAATATTTATGAATTGTTTGAATTCTTAGAAAACAGAACCTGTTACAGACTATTATAATTTATTAGCTGTATCGCAATCCTGATGGATTATTGATAGAATATGTAATATTGTCTTAATCATAACATATCTGCTTATCAGGAAGGTTTTTCATGAATAGCAAGGTTTACGTAACAGCGACAGCTGTTCTCATAACTGTTATGTCTATTTCCAGTTGCGGTGGCTCCGAAGAGAATGCCAGCGTAACTGAGGAAAGTAATCTAACGGGTGCTGTACATCTGAAACTTATCACAGATTATTCGATAGGTGTTGAACTGGGTGACACCAATTATGTATTCGGTCAGATCGTTGAAGCGTATCTGAATGAAAACGGCGACGTTCTGGTCCTTGATATGTCAACCATGAACGTAAGGAAATTCTCATCCGTCGGCGAATTTGTCGGATCAGCCGGCAGACAGGGCACCGGACCGGGAGAATTCCAGATGCCCAGGGGGATGGCCGTTCTGGGAAATAACGATTTCATTGTTTCCGACATGGCAGGCGGTGCAATTTGTGTTTTTGATGATTCCATGAACTGGAAGGAAAACATAACCGGATTCTTCCCCAGGCCTCCTTTCACAGTCAGATCAGCGGGAGATTCAGCCTTCGTAGGAATACTGCCTGCTTTCGACCGTGAAGAGGGTCTTTCGGGGTACTCCATAGTCAGAATGGAGAATTCATCGGAACCTGTCACCGTATACGACGAAGAAATGCATACTTTTGATCCTTCACGTATAGGTCCATTGGGAGCTGAGAATAACCCGATTTTCACATCAGATAATGCAGGGCATGCATTCATTGCTGAACCGGGGACAGACTTAATAAGTATCACAGGATACCGTCAGGATGGAGAGCCATTCCTCTCGATTGATGAGAGCGTTGAAAGAATTGAAAAAACTCCTGAGGAGCTTGCACAGGAACAGGCGGAATTTGAGGAATTCTCCGCACGAAGAGGGAGCCACAGAGGAAGAATGTCAGGTATGGAGATATCCTTCGATCCCATTCCCTTCCGCAGAGCAGTTACTGACCTTGGTGTAGACAGTAAAGAAAGGCTGTGGGTCCGATTAGGTACCTACCGCTACCCCTTCTGGAATATCTACGATTTTGAGGGTGAACTTCTCTTTACCGCATCCCTGGAGATAGATGATCCGGACATCGATTATATGGTTGTAAGGATCACCGAAAACGGGGCAGTGGCATGGATACCGGATCCTATTACCTGGCCAAGAGTTCAGGTGCTTGAAATCCCGGATGCTCTCTAATCGGGAACCGCTTACAACAGCTTTGTTCCTGTCGAAGGACGGGGTACTTTCACAACCAGTATCCTGAGATCTCCGTCACTCCTGTTGTACCAGCAGTGGGGAATATCCTTAGGACTGTCTATTACTGTGTCCGCGGAGACTTCAGTCACTTCATTTCCCACTTCAATAATCCCCGTTCCTTCAAGCACATAGAAAAACACATCAACCGGAGTAATATGGCGGATGAGTTTCTCTCCGGGTTTGAGGGTAAGATGGCTTGAAAGAGCATGTTCACTGTCGTATACGCGTCTTACATCTATACCGTGAGGATTCCCTGAAACAGGCTGTTCCGATACTCTGATTATGTTCATATTTATTTTTCTCCACTTCTCATGAAGGGGGCGGTAACCCGCCCCTATTTATCCTGTTTAGCCCAGAATCGCCTTGAGGTCATCTTCGGGAGTAGTAGTGGGCATAATATTGAATTTATCTATAAGTATCCCCAGAGCAGCAGGAGTAAGGAAAGCTGGAAGTGTCGGTCCGAGCCTTATATCCTTTATGCCAAGATAAAGCAGGGACAGCAGAATTGTAACAGCCTTCTGCTCGTACCAGCTGAGGATCATGGAAAGGGGCAGATCGTTTACTCCGCATTCGAAAGCACCGGCAAGCGCTATTGCGATCTGAATTGCAGAATGTGCGTCGTTGCACTGACCAATATCAAGCAGTCTGGGAATACCGCCTATATCACCGAACGGAAGCTTATTGAAGCGGTACTTGCCGCAGGCCAGTGTAAGAATGATACAGTCATCAGGTATCTGCTGCGCTATATCTGTATAGTAGTTTCTGCCGGATTTCGCCCCGTCGCATCCGCCAACCAGGAAAAAATGACGGATGTCTCCATCCTTAACCGCCTGGATTACCTTGTCCGCAACTGAAAGAACCGCATTTTTCGCGAATCCTATCATTATTTTCTTCTCGCGAACATCTTCGATGAAACCATCAGCAGTGAGTGCGGCTTCTATTACCGCAGAGTAGTCATGGTTATCTATATGTACAACTCCCGGCCACTGAACCAGTCCGGTTGTGAAAATCCTGTCTTTGTAGGAATCTTTCGGTTTCTGGATACAATTCGTAGTCATCAGGATGGCTCCGGGGAATTCATCGAATTCCCTCTGCTGATCCTGCCAGGCTCCGCCATAATTCCCTATAAGGTGTGAATACTTCTTCAGTCCCGGATATGCGAGTGTGGGAAGCATTTCGCCATGTGTATACACATTTATTCCCTTGCCCTCTGTCTGCTTCAGCAGCTCATCAAGATCCTTCAGATCGTGGCCTGAAACAACTATCGCCTTGCCCCTGACCGGAGTAACTCTTACTTCAGTAGGCTCCGGATGACCGTAAATCCCGGTATTTGCCGAATCAAGGAGCTCCATGACACGAAGATTCTTCTCTCCAACCTTCAGAACCATGGTAAAGAGATCATCAACTGTGTTCTTTCTTGTGAGAAAATCAAGGCATTCGTGGAAGAACGCGTATACATCATTATCTTCATAGCCAAGTATCTGAGCATGATCGGCATAGGAAGCTGAACCCTTCAGCCCATAGGTTATCAATTCTTCAAGGCCAGTGATATCCTTGCCGGGATCTTCAAGCCTGTCAGCTATGGAAAGTTTCGCGGCCTCACTCTCGATCTCTTCATCATTCTCTGGTATCTCCCAAACGGCGGGTCCCCCCGGCTTCTCAGGTTCCAGCCCCTTTTCATTGCAGGCTTTCATATACAGATCACGAATGTTATCTCGTACTTTAACACCTGTACGGATCATATTTATCAGAGTGTCCGAATCGAAATTCACATTTGTAACCGTAGTGAATAGTGCTTCAATTACAAAAATGTCAGCTTTACTATCCACAACTCCGAGCTTCCTTGCTCTTATCGCCCAATTGGAAACGCCTTTTGCGACATATACAAGAAGATCCTGCATTACCGCTGTCACAGGGTCCTTACCGCAGACACCGAACCTGTCGCAACCGGTCCCTTTTGCTGTCTGTTCACACTGATAACAAAACATTTCTTCTCCTTCCGGCAAGATTGCCTTATATTCATGAAATTACAAATCGGTATTTCTTTACCAATAATAAGCGTTTTACGTTAACTGTCAATAGGTAGATGTTTGTATGTACATTTCTAACAGTGAATGTTGACGATATGGTATTCTATTACTATTTTAAGGAGAATGAAAGGAATACTATGTCATTACCAGTATCAATTCCGCAATCGGTTTCCCTTGCGGTTCATGCCATGGCAAAGCTGGCAACCGGTGGCCCCGAAGCGGTGAAACTGAACGATCTCCTCATCAAGCCGGGTTCAGCAGATCATCTTTCGAAAGTAATGCAGAAACTTACCAGGGCAGGTATGGTAAGATCCAGGAGAGGCCGCGGTGGTGGGTTTACACTGGGAGTCAATGCCTCCGATATCAGGCTGATGGATATCTGGATTGCTCTGGAAGGAACCTTCGAAACCAGCTTATGTCCCTATGCGGGCAGTGGATGCACTCTTCCGGTATGCCTTTTCGGCACGATCGGGAAAGATGCGTCAAAACTGATAAGGGATTATTTTACTGAAACCACTGTTGAGGATATCGGAAAACTCCTGGAAAAAGGACAATCCAGAATAGTGCCCTGATTCTGGAAAAGATTCTATATTCAGGTTTTTTCTCTATGCCGTACCTTTTGTATCCGTTGGAATACTCGACTTCAGTGCTTTACGAACAAGGAGAAACACACCGCGCCACGCAATGGCCATCAACGTGAGGAAAAGCAACCCTCCGAACAGATTTTCGCTTGTCAGATAATTGAAAAGTCCGTGAAGTATCATACCGCCCAGCAATCCCACCACAACCAGCATCGATGATTTAAAAGTTTTTCTTTTCTTATGCCATCCCAGAGCCAGCCCCCACAGGCTTGAGAACAGCGCATGAGCCGGAACACTCAGCACTGATCTGCCGGTAAGAACCAGCACTCCTATTTCTGCTCCTCCGGATGCCCAGCTGTTAAGAACGTAGATGACATTCTCAACCGATGCGAATCCCAATGCAGCTGCTGTTGCGTAGACCATACCATCAACAGGTTCATCGAATTCACTGCGATTGTATACTGTCCACCGCACACAGAGGAATTTAGCGGTCTCCTCGGTAACCGGAGCTATAAATACGGCCAGTGTGAGAAAACTAACGTAAAATGGAAGCTCTTTCAGTGAAAAGACCATGGCGGCTCCCACCAGTGCTCCAACAAGGAAAGTTCTTGCCACAAGTTTTTTCGGCTCGGGTGCATATCTGTCACTTCTGTAGAAGTAAATCATCCACAGAAATGCAGGAAGAATGGAGGCAAGCGCTGGAATCAGCATAAAGGCACCGCTTTATGCAAAGGAATGAACATAGCAACAGAATTTTTCAAATAACTATCCTTACTTCTCAGTTCCCTTTTCCTCAATCTCTTCACCTGAAATCAATGATACTGCTTGAAACACTTCCCGGTCAATATGTTGATCAACTGACAATCATTCGAAACCCCGATGCACCTCTTTCATTAAGCCGGATCGGCTGCGTAGAACTTACCCGAATATTACACCAGTTTTTGTATAGAGAGAAAGAACGGTTGAAAATGCGAAGCGTTTACAATCCGCAGAAGTGACTTCACATGGTTCTAAAACTTTCTTTAATTTCACTTGCGATAAATTTTGAATCATTTCTGCTAATCCAATAACCTATTTCCGGCACCAGAATCAGCAGAATCGGTATCAGAAGCCTGATTATTCCTAAGGACATTACACATCCCCGGCTTTCCCGGGGAACAACTCCCTGAACAGAGTATCCTGGTGAAGACCCTGTATTCCCATACGGGAAGCGCGAAATCGTACTTCACCGGATCGTCGGGGTTTATTGCCCTGAAACTCTCAGTTATCTCAAAGGCCGCTGCGCAGCTTGCAGTCTTTCTTCCGGTAAACCCCAGTGCCACGGCGGCTCTGAACATATGAACATCTAGGGGAATTATCAGAACTGACGGTGAAATCCATTGCCATCCTCCGGGGTCCACATCATCCTTTCTGACCATCCATCTCATGAAAAGGTGAAGTCTTTTGCAGGCGCTTCCAAGAGATGGTCTGGCCAATAAGCTGCACTTCTCCATTCCCGCCCCTTCCAGAAGATTCCTGACGAACCGGTCAAGGGCATTGTGATAAGTATCTTCAGAAATGAAAGCTCTCAGCATGTGTCCAAGAAGCCCCCATTTTTCCTGAAGTACAGATGCGGATTTAAGAATGGCCGCCATTTCAAACGCGGTCGTGAACCGGTGTTTAAATCCGTCAAACGCCCCGGATAGTTCTTTCAGGGATACCTCCCGGAGAAAACCGGATGGAGCGGGTCCAAGTATTTCAAGAACTTTTTCAGTGCTTTTCAGTATCCGGGCAACTCTCCCGTAGGCAAGCCCGGACGCTATCAGCCCGACTATCTCCCTGTCCTCGGTACTACTGTACCTCCAGAGAAACTCAAGTGGATCAGGATGGATGTATTCCCACCGGTTGTATTCGGTGTAAACGGTTTCCAGGCGTCTTCGGAGTTGATGCAAAGGTATGGACAAGGCTATCAGTCAACTACCTGATAAGAGTGATTTTTTGAGCTGTCTGCCATTCGGGACTCGAAAGCCTGATGATGTAAACACCTGCAGGAACCGTATCGTCGGGCATCCAGGTGAAACAATCATTACCGGCATCAAGGCAGTCATCAGATACTGACACCACTCTTCCGGAAATATCGAATACGGTCAATGACACCGGTATTGGAGAAGCCATTGAATACCGGATAGAAATAGCTTCCCGGAAGGGATTGGGCTCTATATTCTCAATTGTGACTCCCGCAATTGAACAATCACCATGCCCCAGGCCTGTTAAAGTCGTTTCATACTCGAAGAACCAGGTATCGGGAGCGAATCTCGGCCGGGATTCGTCCCTGCCGGTATCATCGGAAGCGGATATGTAATACTGCACCGTTTCGCTTCCCGAGACCCCGGGAATATCCACAGTGAAGGAATCAGAACCCGTCGAAGTCATTGAAAGGGATGTAAAGGATCCGGAGGTTCCGATTCTGTAATACACCTCATGACTGGTCAACGCATTGTCCGGATGACATCTGATGAGGGCGTCTATTGTTACAGGGCTGCTGGAGGACTGCGTGGAATCCACCGGTAAATGACGGATGAACAGCATCTCGTTGTCCATAACATTCCTGGTTCTGCAATGCAAAGCATCATCCGGTAGCCACCCCGAATAATCATATCCCTGCACTGTATAACCGGGAAGCGCCTCTTCATAAACTGCGATGGCTGGTGTATCGTTATCGCTGTTAAATGCAGGCATATACACATGATCATTAAATATCAGGCTGTTCGTATACCCCTCGCTTCCGCTGCTTTCAACTCTGTAAACTTCCCAGTTGGTTCCGTATGGACTTTCAGTTGCTGCCAGCATGTCAGCTGCAGCTTCCAGAGCAACGTAATCGTCATGATAAGGTGGAAGTCTGAGTACAAGGATCTTCCCGGGGCTGAGTATCTTCGACCAGCAGTCGATATGATCGATGGTGACATAGGAAAGGGGGTCATCCATTGTTATGTAGTTATCTATTCCCAGATAGAGTTCCATCTGCGAGTCGACCCAGCTTTCATTTCCGCCATTCTCGCTGTAAACAAGATCTGTTGACATCGCCTGGTCAAATCCGCTGGACATGTAATTACCGCCGGTATGCTCGATCGTTGAAGTGTAAAC
>JAIOSX010000149.1 GCA_021107345.1 Candidatus Aegiribacteria sp. | reverse complement strand
GTTCCATCTGTTCCACATCATCCATGGCCAGGTGAAACCACCGTACCAGTACATGCTTCCGGAGCGGATATCCATCCATGGTTTACGAAGCGGGTTGTCACCGGAACTGATATACATAAGATAGTCGTTAACATCGGGATATACCATTTCCTCCATCCAGACCGCGCAGTTCTCCATGAACCATGTGGGTTCTTCGAAGCTGTAGGAGAACTGGATTGCGTGCTGGAATTCGTGGGCCATAACACAATCTCTCTGTCCGAGGCCTGAGATAGTGCTGCCTATTACGATATGGCTGGCGGTGCAGGCCTGGCTGGAATCGGGGGGCTGGTATTCACCGGTGCGCTTGGTGTAGCCAAGTGTTCCTCCGGTAAGGTAGCAGATGTAAACATCGTAGAGATCATCCCCGCCAATTCCGTTGTCCGGGGGTGGTGTGATGAAATCCATTTCGGTGCACTCCACCTGCCATGATGAATCCGCTGAGACAGCAACGGTATTAGCGTATGAGGAGCTGACTGCATCTGCACCGGAATTGGTCCAGTGGATCTTGAAGTAACCGTCAGGCGAGTTAAATGTCTGTTCAGTTCCGCTAAGTATGGGACGGTCGGCAAGAAACGAGTCCATATCACCCATGAGACGGTCCGCTTCGAGAATAGCGGGTGTTCCGCAGGGGGCGGCATCGGTGCCTTCAAGGTAACGGACAGGCAGATTATCATGATCAGTTACGCTCTGAACCAGAAGATCAGCTGCTTGCGCATCTGTGATCTCACCTGCTTCCAGAGCGGACAGAATTCTGTCCATGGAAGTATCTCCAAGCGCGATGCCGGAGAAGACGAGCAGCAGAGAACTAATAACTACGAGAGAACTTTTCATAGATTCATCCTTTCCGATGATTTCCGAGTATATGATACTCCGGTGTTAAATTTTTCAGTTAATACTTGTATAGCAACAACTTACAGGAGTTATCAATAGAGCAAATAAACTGAAATCTATACAGTGATCACGTTAAGATACATTCTATGCACAATAACGTCCATACGGAGATTTAGGTTCCCCTGGCATGTTCCGAGGTTGCACAGGGTCAGCTTCCTCATCATAGTCGGGCTTTGGAGGTTGATATAAGTGAAAATTACTTTTTACGGAGCGGCTCAGTCGGTTACCGGTTCGAAACATCTTGTAGAATTCAACGGAAGAAAAATCCTTCTGGATTGCGGTCTGCATCAGGGGCGCAGAAAAGAAAGCGAGAAACTGAACAGGGAGTTTCCTTTCAATCCTGGAGAACTTGATTCCATAATCCTTTCCCATGCTCATATAGACCATTCGGGAAACCTGCCCGGTGCTGTGAAACACGGTTTCAGCGGCATGATAACATGCACTTTCGCGACTCGTGACCTCGCAGCGATACTGCTGCCGGACAGCGCGCACATTCAGAAGTACGATACAATGTACCTGAATAAGAAAAGGGAAAAGAAAGGTTTGGAGCCTGTTAAGCCTTTGTACGATGCTGAAGACGTAACCGAAACGCTCAAGCACTTTATGTCCATACCGTATGACAGGGCATTCCCACTGTTTCCGGACGTCTCCCTGCGGTTCATCGAAGCAGGTCACATTCTCGGTTCAGCTCAGGTAGAGCTGACAATAACAGAGAAAGGAAAACAGAAAGTTCTCCTTTTCTCCGGAGATCTCGGCAGACCCGGAAGGCCTATTCTGAAAGATCCGGATATGAGTGCGCATGCGGATATACTTATCATGGAAAGTACCTATGGCGGCAGAAACCACGGAAAACGGGAGGAGGCTCTTCGGAAATTCAGTAAGATCATCAACGGTACATTCAAATCGGGCGGCAAACTCATTATTCCGTCCTTCAGCGTTGGACGAACCCAGGAAGTTCTGTTCTATATCCATGAACTGGTGACCCTTAATGAAATGCCCCCTATGAAAGTCTTTGTGGATTCTCCCTTATCCTTTGACGCCACTGAGGTCTATAAGATCCATCAGGAGTGTTTCGACAGCCAGATGCGTGATTACCTTTACAGCAACAGAAGCCCCTTCCAGTTTGAGGGTCTTCACTTCATCCAGGGTGTTGGAGAGTCCAAGGCTCTTAACCACGACGGAAGCCCGATGATCATTATTTCAGCTTCGGGAATGTGCGAGAACGGAAGAATTCTTCATCACCTGAAGAACAACATTGGAGATGAGAGGAACTCCGTGCTCGTAGTAGGCTTCATGGCCCAACACACACTGGGTCGGAAACTCGTGGAGGGCGAGAAACTGGTTAAGATATTTGGTGAGGAATACTCTGTGAAAGCCGGTATTGAAATCATCAACGGGTTTTCAGCTCATGCTGATTCCGATGCACTTGTGGACTACGCGGAAAAGGTCGGAGGTAACGCGGAGAGTATATTCCTTGTTCATGGCGAGCCCGATCAGTCTGAAATACTGGCGAACAGGATTACGGACAGGATTGGTAAAACGTCGATCATTCCCGCACCGGGTGAAACATTTGAAATGTGAAAGATCGGGAACATTATTCACTCTGTCAGGATACATCGACTGATCGAAAATGAAACATGAAACGCAGGAGATCGTATGACTTTTTTTACCTGTATAGTGCTTGTTCTTTCGGGGATTTTAACTGTTGATTATGTGCCTCCGCCCGATGGTATCGGTTCGGAAATTCTGCCCCTGAATTCAAGGTCCTTCGGCATGGGCGGAGTCTGCACAGGCGTGCCGGATAATACAGGCTTTTCCATGATGAACCCTGCTGCTTCCGCCTGGAGGCTTGAAGGGGGAGTATACTTCGGGGGAAGATACAGTGAAGGTGATGTAAAAGCATGGGACGATCAGTTTGGCTTTCCGACTATATCGGCTTTTGTGCCGCTCCCTGGAGGAATCGTCCTGACAGGTACTATAGATGGCAGAAGCAGGGTTGATACTCTGCTTCATAAAGCTGTCAATGACAATTATGAGGGGGATTTTTCCTGGTCAGGCGGTCTTGCGGAAACTTATGTCGGTCTCTCCGTCAGGACCAGCGACTGGCTGGCCTTTTCGATAGGGGGACGATCTTCCTTCGGAAATATCCTTTCTGACATAACTCTGATATGTACGAGCAGCATTAATCCTCTTCCGGCAAATTCGATTTACCGTGATGATGCCCGTTTCAGAATGGCATGGGGTGGTGTATTCGGGATACATGTCAACACTGACCGGTTCGGATTGGGATTCTCTATGTCAACTGACAGGAAAGGAACTCTTGATGTAAACAGGGATTTTCTTTCAACCGGACAAGCGGATACCTCTACCAGCTTATACTCTCTTCCAGGTGAGATATCAGTCGGAATTTCCTGTAGACCTGTTGAAAGACTTCTTGTCGGTATGGATATTTACAGTAGAAAGGTCATGAACATTCTCAGCAGCCGAACGGATCCCGGAAGTATTTATTCATTTGGAGTCGAAGTGAATGCTGGAAGAGGCATTTCAGCACGTTCAGGATTCAGCTATATGGATGGTTTATGGAGGGACGGGGCGAAAGCCTTCACGGCAGGCGCCGGATACAGTTTCAGCGAGGGAAGAGCAGGGATAGATCTGGCAGCCGGTTATCAGTACTGGCGCGATATTCAGGATCACTTCCAGGAGGAAACAGTATTAAGTATTTCATTATGGGCTACTGAAAAATGGCTGGGAAGATAACACCTTCTAAAGAAATCGTTGCCATTGTCCCGGCCAGGTTCGCTTCTGAAAGATTGCCGGGAAAACCTCTTGCGGATATAGCAGGAATTCCCATGATAATAAGAGTGCTGCAGGGGATACGGGATTCCGTTGACAGAGCCGTTGCGGCAACCGATGATAAACGTATTATGGATATTGTTGAGAACGCCGGTTTTGAGGTTGTTTATACAGGAGAAGCCGCATCAGGTACACTCAGGGTTTTCAAGGCCTGGAGTCTGATGGGTTTTCCGGGAGATACTATAATAAACGTGCAGGGTGATGAACCTCTTGTGAATAAAGACTGGATCAGTTCCCTTACTGCTGCACCCTCGGAAGATGATCAGGTTGTAACGCTTGCAAGGGAAATACCCGCAGAGCTTGCCGGATCACCTGATTCGGTGAAAGTCGTCATTAATGAAAGCCGGGAAGCTCTTTACTTCTCCAGGTATCCAATTCCGCACGGCGCGGATAACCTGCTGGAACACATCGGTATTTATGCATTCAGCCCCGAGTCACTCAGAAGATGTGCCGCAGCGGGAAGTACCATTCTTTCAAGAACTGAAAGGCTTGAGCAGCTTGCATGGCTTGAACAGGGTTTGCGAATCCGGATAATAACCGGTGAATTCCAGGGAATAAGTGTTGATACCAAAAAAGATCTTGAAAGGGCGGTGGAGTATTTCAGTACATGACAGAGTGCCCCTTTTCATAATCGGTCCTTGCAGCCTTGAATCCATGGAAATATCCATGCGAGTAGCAGAATTCACCGCTTGCCTCCTGGAATCGCTGGATCATCCATGCGAGTGGATTTTCAAGGGATCGTTTCTGAAGGATAACCGAACCAGTCACGATTCCTACCGGGGCCCCGGAATGGATGAGGGATTGAGGATACTTGAAGGGATTTCCAGCGAGTTCGGCGTAAGAACCCTTACCGATATACATAATGCGCTGCAGGCAGTACCTGTCGCTCAGGTAGTTGATGTTATACAGATCCCTGCATTTCTATGCCGTCAGACTTCGATTCTGGAGGCAGCGGGTGCAACCGGGAAACCTGTGAATATTAAGAAGGGTCAATTCATGGATCCTGAGAACATGAAAGGTGCCGTTGAAAAGATTTCGACGGCTGGATGTCCCGAAACCTGGCTTACCGAGAGAGGTACCTTTTTCGGTTATGGTGATTTGGTAGTTGATTTTCGGTCGCTTTCAGTAATGAGCGGATTCTCGCAGAAAGTTATTCTGGATGTAACCCATTCTCTTCAGCGTCCCGGAGCCGAGGGCGGGATAAGCGGCGGCTGCAGGGAATTCGCCCCGGCGCTTGCCCGTGCCGGTGCTGCCTGGGGTGTTGACGGGCTGTTCATTGAGGCACATCCTGATCCTCCGTCGGCACTGAGTGACGCTGCTACAATGGTTGATTTCGATACCCTGGACGGAATGGTAAGAAAAGCTGTCATTCATTGGGAAGGCCGATGATAAAACTTGAAGGAATAAGATTGCTGGCTCTTGATATTGACGGAGTGCTTACCGATGGAGGATTGTACTACGGCTCAGAGGGTATTATCCAGAAATTCAATTCAGCAGATGGAGCGGGAATTATTGAGCTTCGGAAGAGAGGTTTCCCGATTGCCCTTGTTTCCTTCAGGGATTTCCCCTCAACCAGAAGAAGAGCAGCGGATCTGGGAATAGAAATTCTCTGCCTTGGAACTGATGAAAAAGCTGCAGCTCTGGAGAATATCTGCAGACACCTGTCAATTGACTGCGAAGCAGCCATATTCATGGGTGATGGCCTTTTAGATCTGCCGGCAATAAGATCGGCCGGCATTGGAGCCTGCCCTTCCAGCGCTCACTCTCTTGTACAGGCTGAATGTGATATTATTACTAAAATGGCAGGAGGAAAGGGTGCTGTCAGAGAGGTTGTAGATATGCTTCTGGAGAGTCTGAAAGATGGCTGACCTTTACGAAGAAGCTTTGAGGGTTCTCAGGATAGAGTCTGAATGGCTTGAAGCCACCGCCAGGCTCGCTGAAAAGACTTTTGCAAAGGCGGTGGAGACCCTCGCTCAAACTGACGGCAAAATAGTGATCTGCGGGATGGGCAAATCCGGGCATGTAGGCAGGAAAATAGCCGCCACCATGACAAGTACAGGAAGCCCGGCGTATTTTCTTCATCCTTCGGACGGTATCCATGGAGACCTGGGGATACTTCAGAGGAACGATGTCGCTCTTGTCCTTTCCAAAAGCGGGGAAACGGAGGAGATAGCTCTGCTTCTTCCCTGTTTCATGAGACTTTCGATT
>JAIOSX010000203.1 GCA_021107345.1 Candidatus Aegiribacteria sp. | reverse complement strand
TGGAAACAAGGGAGTCTATATCACCCTCATCGGACAGAAAACCGTTACGGCCCTCACCGATCAGTTCGTGTATTCCTCCTACATCAGTTGAAACAACAGGAACTCCAGCTGCGAGGGACTCCAGAAGCGCTCTGGGGAGACCCTCCGTACGGGAAGTGATTAGAAACACATCAAACGCGGGAAGTATATCAACAACATCTTCTCTGCTTCCCAGCAGTATGATGTTGTCACAGAGCTTCATTGAATCAATCAGATGTTCCGTCTGTTTTCTAAGAGGGCCATCTCCAACAAGAACGAAGATACAATCAGGCTTTCTTTCAATCACTTTAGCGGCAACTCTGACAAAATTATCCGGAGCTTTCTCCGGACAGAATCGCATAACCGAACCCACAACCTGAATTCCTGTTCCGATGCCCAGTTTTTTTCTGGACAAAATTCTGTTGCTTCTTGCAGCGCGGAACTCATCGAACTCAACTCCACTGCGTATTATTCTATAATCGTCGAAAAGACCTAAACCATGGAGCAAAGCCTTGTCGCGGTCTCGGGGGCTTACACAGATATTGATATGAGCCAGATCGAAGCCTATTTTCTCGAGTGTAACGTAGAACATTTTCCTCAATGAATTCATTGAATCGTAGAACGGCCAGCCATGAGCAGTCTGTACCGTTCTAACTTCACTGAAGGACGAAGCGGCTATCCTTCCAAGAAAACGTGCCTTTGAACCGTGTGTGTGAACAATATTGTAGTTGCCTTCGTGGATAATCTTCTTTATCTCAAGCAGAGCAATGTAGTCATTCAGTGGGGAAATGCTCCTCTTGAGATGAGGAGCGATTATAATATTAAGGTTCCACTTCTCTGCAAGCTTGAACAGATTTCCTTCAGATGGTTCCTCGGGACCCGTAAGGATATCAGAAACATACCCTCTTTTCGAAATGTCTCTTGCAGATATGAGAGTGTTAAGCTGAGCTCCACCAACAGCCAGCTTGGTAATAATGTGTAGAACGCAGGGCTGTTGTCCCTGCATCAGCCGGACTGTTTCGAATCAGCGTTATCTGTAACTGGTCTGCAGGAGAGAGCAAAATAATAGAATATCAACAGAATCAGGGTGACACCGGAGTAAAAAAGAGGGCTGATAAAAATACAGCCGATTATCCAGAAGATAATAAATGGTACCGATACGCATCTGAAATGCTTGCCTGTTGACCACATATTACGGGGACTACAGGAGGAAAAATCTCTGAATAGATCTTCCGAAATGCTGAAAAGCACTATCGAGATAGCAACGAGCAAAAGATGAACTACCATTCCACCGGTCAGGTACCTGCTGTTTATCACAGCAAGAAGCGAGGTGAATGCCGGGAGGAAAAGCAGTCCTGCAAGAAGAAAGTATAATGCTGTAATCAGCATACGGTCAGCTCCGAAAACACTGTATTTGTTTCTGAGTCGTTTCAGAATTCGATTCATCAGCATCCTAGACAACCTGAAAAGCCCGAAAACAGAGAGTATTACCATGGCAACCATAGCGTAGTCTATCAGTCTTTGACCCAAATGCCCCTCCTTAGAATGGATAATAACGAACAATCAAAAAATATACTTCTCATTCTGTGATCCTTCAAGCATTGATGTCTCGCGTCTGGAACTTGTAACCTGTCAAAGCAAATATGCCGGTCAGTATGATCACGATTAACGAAGCCGTATTCGATGATTGCGAATAAACGCCGATCGCATCGAGAAAACCAAACAGGTTTAACATTATTACTGCTGAACCGGCAGCTATGTATGCCCCTGAGAGAGCGGTCAGCAGAGCTATAATTGGATCTCTGTACAGGTGTACCAGAATTCCAGCTATAAGAGCGATTCCCGCGTGAGCTACTCCTGGTATCGCCGGTAAAAGTCCCCTTGCAATGAAGAGACCGATTACAGCCCCTATCAGGAACATTGAAAATCTCCATGCAACAAGCCCAAGAATTATTCCAACAATACCCGTTACCCATTGTATCCATGAAGAAGAGGAGAGAGTAATTCCAGTAATATCAGCCAGAAGAACCGCTCCCCAGGTATATCCTGTTAGAAATCCGAAAAGTATTACTATGAATCCAAGTATCTTCCTTCCAAGAAAACAGAACAGCAAACCCACGATAAAGCTGATGTAGGGTAATGTAAATATCTGGGCATTCAGAATAAGGTTCACTCTATACCTCCCCCGGACATAAGATCAAGAATCGGCTGAATACCATCAATAACGAATTCACTTCTGATATCAAACTTTCTGTTATAACGGTTAAGCACAAGAACACTCACGAAACGACCCCTTTGGGCTGCTGTAACTCCTTTCCAGGAGTCCTCGAATATAAGAGTTGATGTCGGGCTTACACCAAGTAATGAAGATGCCCGAAGGAAAATATCCGGCGAAGGTTTCTTTTCCAGGTTATCTCCTCCAACTATCAGGGGTATCGGAGCACCTCCTTTGATGAGGATCTTTCTTATAAGACTGCAAGGAGTATTCGATGCAATACAGAATGGTCGCCAGAATGTGTTCCTCCTTGAAGAGAGCAACTCAAGGAGTTGCGCTGCAGGTGGAAACAGAGGAATCATACCATCGTTCACAAAACCTTCATAGACCTCTTTCCGTCTCTTTCCGGCAAGATGGATGTCTATATCTTTCAGCCCGTACCTTCTGATCTCACCATTGAGACCCTCTCCAAGAGAGGACCAGTACTTCCAGTAATCTTCCTCTGAAACCTCATGACCCCACGGCTCAAGTGCTATATTCCATGCTCTTCTGAAGAAAGGTTCGCTATCCGCCAGCACACCGTCGAAATCCAAAAGAAATGCATCAGCTTTTCTCCATGCCTGATGGAAGAAATGCGTAACAGGCTGCTGTGTCATTTTTTACCGCCGTGTCGTTAAGTGTTGCCTTGGCTGCTGTGAGATCACGATACATAATACAAAATATAATGTAACAGAGACCACTTAAATTATGTCGCTGGCGTATCATTAACACAAATTTATGCATCCTTGTTCCATTCTATCAGGAGGTTTACTTGTTCAATAATTTCAATGAAATAAGACAGGCTGCCAGAGGTATTTCAAATGCCCGGGTCGCTATACCCATGGGACATGATGTATCGTCCATAGAGGCATTGATAACAGCCTTTGAAGAAAACATAGCAACAGCCGTCATAGTAGGACCTGTGGCAGGGGTTAGAGACACCCTCGAAGAACTTGGAAAAGAACTGCCGGACGGTATCGAAATCGTAAACTCTGAAAACCCTGAAGAAGCTGCAGAGGAAGCAGTAAGGCTTGTACGTGCAGGAGAAGCGAATATTCTAATGAAGGGTTTGCTTAAAACCTCCCTCTTTCAGAAAGCGCTGCTCGATAAGGAAACCGGGCTCAGAACAGGAAGAATACTGAGTCATGTAGCTGTGCTTCATGTTCCCAGCCAGGACAGGCTTATAACAATCTCTGATGGGGGAATGAACATAAAGCCGGATAAAAAGGCTTTCAGGCAGATAGCCCTGAACGCAGCTGGCGTGATAATGAAACTGGGAGCGGATAAACCACTAGTAGCTCTTCTTGCTGCAGTAGAGGTGCCGAACGAGAAAATGCCCGAAACGGTTATGTTCGCCGAAATTGCTGCAGACGGAATTCCCGGACTTACCATAGCTGGTCCAGTCGCAGTGGACGTAGCCATGGACATTGAGGCGGCTGCAATAAAGGGAATGCTTGGAGATGTGGCTGGCAGGGCCAACGTTTTGATAACCCCTGACATAGCGTGCGGCAACATTCTGGCAAAAGGTGTCATGTACATGTCAAACGCAGAGTTAGGCGGTCTGATAGCGGGTGCCGCAGCACCAGTGGTTATGCTCTCCAGGTCTGATGTCCCACGTACAAAGTTGAATTCGCTGGCTCTTGGGGTAGTTGTGTCTGGAGGAGGTAATGTCTGACAAAGGAAGAATGATACTCGCGATAAACCCCGGAGGAACATCAACAAAGGTTGGTTTATTCAGGGAAAACGAACTCATTTTCGAGAAGAATATCAGACATATGCCTGAAGAACTGTCTGAATTCAATTCCACTTTCGACCAGCATGATTTTCGAAGAAATATTATCCTTCAGATTCTGGAAGAAGAGGGCTGTAACCTGACAGACCTTTCAGCCGTTGTCGGACGCGGTGGCGCGTTCAAGCCACTGGAAAGCGGAACATACGAAGTGAACGAGGCACTTATTGAGGATATCAGGGACGGATCGACTCTCCAGGCCGATCATCCGTCCAACCTTGGAGCTCTTCTCGCTCAGGGTATCGGGAAAGCTGCCGGAGCCAAGCCCTTCATAGTTGATCCCGTCTGTGTCGATGAAATGATTGATGAGGCCAGGCTGTCCGGTCTTCCAGCTCTTGAGAGGACCAGTCTCAGCCATGCACTCAATATCCGGATGGTTGCCTACAAGGCTGCGAAGATACTGGGAAGGGAACTCAGTGAACTGAACTTCGTTGTACTTCACCTGGGAAGCGGGATATCAGTCACTGCGATAAGAAAAGGCAGAATGATAGATACAAGCCAGGCTAACGATGGGGGACCTTTCAGCCCTCAGAGGGTTGGGTCACTCCCGACAACAGGACTTGTTAAGTTGTGCCTCTCAGGTGATTACACCTGGAATGACATGAAAGTAATGCTACTGAAGCGTGGTGGACTTATGGCATATACCGGCACCGATCATGTGGGCGAAGCCCGGAAACGGGCTGAGGAAGGTGATGAGGGTTGTGATATAGCGCTGCGTGCAATGGCATATCAGATAACAAAGGAAGCTGGAGCCATGGCAGCGGCGCTTGCAGGAAAAGTAGACGCGGTTATCATAACGGGAGGAATAGCGAACAACAGCTGGATGATGAAAAAGCTTGATAAGAACCTTGAGTACCTAGGGAAAATTATTATCTTTCCCGGAGAAGAAGAACTCGAAGCTCTTGCGAGAGGCGTTCTCAGGGTTCTTGATTCCATTGAAGAAGTAAAGGTATATAGTTAGTGTCCTCTCAAGCACCAACTGACGCATCCTGCTCGTCCTTTGGCGCTCCTGCAGCGTTGCGGCTTCAGTTACATAGCGCTGCTATGTGCCTTCAGCCTCGCCTTGCAGGAACACCAAATCACATCGCAATCTTGCGCCATTTAGTACTTGACAGAACACTAGAACAGAAAGGCAGCAAATGAGGAAGAAACTGAACACCATGGAAGAAGGTACCATCCTTCTTTCGGGTAATGAAGCGGTGGCCAGGGGTGCCTGGGAATACGGTGTCCACTTTGCTGCGGCCTACCCGGGAACACCTTCAACTGAAATTCTTGAAACGATTGCTGAAGAGTACGATGAGATTGACGCTCAGTGGGCTCCAAACGAAAAGGTTGGCCTTGAAGTAGTCGCCGGTGCTTCGTTCGGAGGAGCACGAGTTCTATCAGCTATGAAGCATGTGGGCCTTAACGTAGCTGCTGATCCACTTTTCACGCTCAGCTATATAGGGGCGACGGGTGGAATCGTAATAGTATCCGCTGATGATCCGGGCATGCATTCAAGCCAGAATGAGCAGGATAACAGGCTGATGGGAAAGGCTGCCAAAGTAGTTATTCTGGAGCCCTCA
>JAIOSX010000084.1 GCA_021107345.1 Candidatus Aegiribacteria sp. | reverse complement strand
TAAGCCCCGCCTTCAATTGATGCATTGATTCTAGAAACTTGCCTTGATAGTACCCCAGGTTTCATTCTGTAATGATGTCTCGGTGATCTCAAGCTCCGAGATGTAGAAGACTCCACCGGTGTAAAAAGACCAGAAATAGGTATCTCTTGCGTCGGCGTAGGCCAGTCCCAATGACTGATTGCAACTGGGAAGCGTAGCCGAGCCAAGCAGATCCATCGAGCTTCCGTTGAACTCGTAGAACCAGATATAGTGATCGGCGGCGCCGGATTCGTAGGCGGTTACGGCGATTCCCTGGCTTCCGAGTATCGGGTATGTAGTCAGGCCGCTGAGCTGAGTGGTTATGCCCGGCAGGTTCCACCCTTGAACGCCTGTGCCGTCGGGGTTCATTCTGAGACAGGCTCCGTATGTTGCACCTATCGGGCCGAAAGCTTCCCAGATGTAGGTGCCGTCGCAGTCCATGCCTCTGCCGTTATTACTATACGGGTTGGCGTATGAACTCGCAAAGGAAGTGCCGTACCAGATCGTTCCAACAGAGAAATCGTTGCAGTGAGGCTGATTCCCGGCGGGATAGTAATCGGCTATGCCGAAAGGACTGGGGGTGGTCCATGGTAGCGTGAAGTCGTTGATCTCGGCTCCGTCGTTGGCGTTGGATATCCAGAGTTTATCGCTGCCGTTGTCCATGAACAGAAGGTAATTACCGGATGTTACGTAGTCGAGACCGAGCATCATGCCGGCATACGGGCACTCGAACGTGTTGATGACAGTGATACTGTAGGCATCAGTTGCGGGCTGTCCGGGTGCTGGATTCAGCGTTGTGCCACAATCCCCTGGATCCACTGCGAAAGCGAATGCAGTGATGAAGATAAGTAAACAAATGTACAATTTCATTTTCTCTCCTTTCAATTAAGAGCGAAAGCAACCTATTGGATACTGTCTGATAAGTCAATTACACGCAATATGAATGTCATGTTCTCCATATAACAGCCTGCTATTATCTGGTACATTTCGGAGCATCTGCATCTGAGAAAGTAATACTGTTCAGGTAATCAGTCCTGATGATTGCAGGGTCATTCTGGATTCTCAACAGGAAACATGAATGAGTACAAAACTCTCATACAGTCGGGCGGTGACCTATTTGCCGAATATCGTTATGTCTCCCGCCTGTATCCAGGGAAGGATAGAATCACCGAAATTGACTCTCTCTCTGGATATTCTCTTTATGTTACTGAGGAGACTTTTAAGATTACCCGATATCATTATTTCCTTGACAGGGTACTTGACCTCGCCATTCTCAATGTAGTAGCTGTTTTTGGCAACTCCTGAGAAATCGCCGCTCTCACTTGGCCTGCTTCCGGAGAATCTGCAGAGGAGTATTCCCCTGTCCACCGATCCTGTCATTTCATCAAGAGTGTATTCACCAGGGTCGATAACATATGCGTCTCCATCGCTGACAGATCTGGTTTCTCCGGTCTTGTTTGCACCGTAAAGGCTCAGAAGGAAGCTCTTAAGTACTCCCTTGCTTATGATGGTGCTGTTCCGGGCGGTAAAGCCGTCATCTGTGACGAAGCAGTTTTTCGCCAGTTCGTCGGAAAGGGGCATGGAATGCAGGGTCAGCTGAGGATCAGCGATCTCTCTTCCAAGAGAATCCTTGAAGATAGAAGTCCCTTTTATCATCGGATAATCACCGAGGTACATGGCGATCATGTTAATGAAACTGCCAAGGCAGTCAGGTGTGATAATAATGTCTCCATCGAACTTGTCCTGGAATTCCTTCGAGTGTATCTGCTCCGTCGACTGATTCATAAGTACATTGATAGTTCCATATTCGTGAAGATCCCTTTCAAGCTCAGTTGTTGAAAAGAAGGCGTAGTTGAAGGATGAGATTTCTGTGCCTTCCTTCGATACGAATACGGGAATGAAACTGTAGCAGCTGCGGCTTGACTGGAGTTCAACACCGTTTGAGTTCCTGTAGTACTTATGGATTTTCATGAAATCCAGTATAGCCTGTTTCAGAATAAGGCTCGGGTAATGTTCACCACTGTATATCATGAAATCCTTCATCCTGCTGTACATCAGGTCAAGATCCGCCGTTTCTGGTCCCTTTTCGAACACTGCCGCCGGTTGCGCGGGTGATATATCGTTGGCGCTGTCAGCCTCTGAAGATTCCGCCAGTTCAAGTACTTTGCATACTGCGTCATCGATTGACTGCCTGTCTATTTTGTTAATTGATATCGTTCCCTCTTTATCATCCAGAATCCCGGTGAGGGTCAGAGAAGTGTTATCGATTGTTCTGAGAAGGCTTATTTCTCCACTGTCAATGTTAAGTTCATCCTTGAGGGTATCAAGGAGAAGACATTCCGATTTCTGCAGCCCGGCCTTCCGCAGGGCTTCCACGCAATACTCTGTGATGTCTCTTCTATCCTTCATTTCTTTCCCCCTATATTGATTCTGCATTTCACGGCCGGACCGCCCATACCTACGGGGATAGGTTGCTTTTTTCCGCACATTCCACCATTTGACCATTTCATATCATCGGATACGGCTGTAATGGTTTTCAGCATATCGAAGGCTACACCGGATATCGAAGTATCCCGGATAGCCCTGCCGAGGCAGCCTTTCTTTATCTCGTAACCCTGAACTACACCGAACATGAACTCGCTTGTAGAGTCTGCCTGTCCGTCGCTGGGTTTCATGAGATAGTAGCCATCATCCACCGACGCTATCATATTCTCAAGCTTGCTCTTTCCGGGGAGTATTGCGGTATTGCGCATACGAATGATAGGCTCGTCACTGAACCGGTATGCCCTGGCATTTCCAGTGGGTCTGGCGTTGAAACTGGCTGCGGATTCCTTATTATGCATGAACCGTTTAAGAATCCCGTGCTCTATTATCACCGCATCTTCGGCTACTGTCCCCTCATCATCTATGAATACAGGAACGGGACAGGTCTTTCCAAGGGCTCTGTTGGCAAAATCCACCAGGGTTACGAGGGGGCTTGCTACCTGCTGATCCATGTAGTCACCTGCTACGGAACCACCGCGCACGATATCAGCCTCGGTGGTATGGCCTATTGCTTCGTGGGAGAGGATGCCTGCAAGTGCGGCATCAAGAATACACTCCTTCATACCGGGGGCAGGGTGGACTCCCTCAGCCTTCCTGATGAGGTGTTCGTAGTGCTCATCCAGCTTGCCGAAAAGAGCTTCAGGTGTCGAAAACAGATCTTCGAACTGCCCCAGTCCGCCGTAAACGTTAAAGAGCTGTACAGGCTCACCCTTATATTCAGTACTTAGAGAAACATAAATTATGGATCTGGGTATCATTGAGTAAACGGAGGATCCATCGGAAGTTACAATGGATTTCTCCATATCGAGAATCCTGAGACCGGATGTTCTGGAAACCACCCTGCTGTACTTCCCTTCTATCCTTCCATCAATCTCCATCATGAAGTCAATTATTTCCTTCTGGGACAGACGTTTTTTCTTTGTTGAGAAATCCTCTGAGGATCTACCTGGAGAAGAAGGCAGGATGTATCCCGCTCTATTCTCCCTTTCTGCCAGAAACTGAGAATTCCTTGTGGCAGCCCTTATAACCTTTTTAATACTCTTATTATCAATAATAGGATTGGATGCGAATCCCCACAGACCCTTACTGAAGGTCCTTGCGGAAACACCGCTACCGGCGGATCTGCTGTTTCCCATAACGTCACCGTTAACGATACTCACGTTCAAAGTTCTGTTCTCCTGAACGCGCAATTCGGTGTATTCGGAGAATAAATCAGTATAACTGCCAAGCTCTACCGGTATCATATCTGTCCTTCCAGTGATTGAATAAGGGACTCAAGCGGATGCCCCCGGAGAGTTCCTGTACAAGCTTGATTATACAAAGGAAATACAAATCTCAAAAAAACTGGTTAAATCCGCTGATCAACAGTATTATTCATACTCAGGAGCATCATGTTGAGATTGCAGCCTGTAATTGCCGTTTCGGAATTTAATATCATGGAGTAAGATGAAGTTTATTCTTGACCACTGGGCGCTGATACTTCTTTCAGCTCTTACAGTACTACTTGTAACTCTGATACTTGATACATCCTGGCCGGTTGCCTATGTGTACGTTGTATCCACTCCTACGGGAGCTGCAGTCTCAGATTGTGACGATTTCCTATGGACTACTCCGGCACGTATTCCCGTTCAGCATGAGGGACTGATTGTTGTGGTATCCTATCCTGGAAGGGTCCCGGTTGATACCGTTCTTCTTCCGGAAATGTCCGATGAGCCTGTTCTTATATCGCTTCCCTACAGGTTCCCTGTGGATATCTCAAGTGAACCATCCGGTGCGTCCGTTATGCTGGACGGATCCTTCATCGGTCACACTCCACTGAATGTCATCATTGACGACCCTGGTATTCACCACCTGAATCTTATCCTTGGGAATCTGATAGTACACGAGGACAGCGTTATACTGCTGAGTAACTCCCCTGACAGTTTGCACTATGTACTTCCCCGCCTCCATCCGTCAGATATGATTTTCGTTCCACCCGAGGCCGGTAGACCCGATGATATCCTGCAGCCATACCTTATAGCAAGGTATGAAGTAACCAACAGAGAATTCTGTGAGTACCTCAGAATACTGGAACCTGCCCCCACTAGAGATACCACCAACAGGTGGGGACGTACGGATACACTTGAGGACATGTTTCCCTCTGATTACCCGTTGGTATTTTATATAAACAGCTCCGGAGAGTGGGCAATTCAGGATGGGCTTGAGTATCATCCGGTAGCGGGTCTGACCTGCAGGGCGGCGGAAGAATACTGTGCCTGGCTTTCTTCAGTGGATACATCAGGGATTACTTATAGATTGCCCACTGAGTCGGAATGGTACGCAGCTGCTCTTGCAGGCGGCAGCGGACCATGGCCCTGGGGCTCAGGACGGCCTGACGGCAATCTTCTGAACCTATCCGACAGAAGCGAAGGTATGCTCCGAAGACATCCATCGATTGATGACGGGTTCTCATACTCCGCCCCGGTTGGAAGCTTTCCACATAATAACTGGGGTCTCTGCGATATGGCCGGTAACGTGTGGGAGTACTGCAGCCCTGTCCACGCGGATTCACCTGTTGTTGCAAGGGGAGGAAGCTGGCTTTCTTCAACGGACGACTGCATGTGTGATGCAAGGATGTACCCCGATACCGGACTGGGCTATCCGTATATAGGATTCAGAACCGCCGCATCGATTGGTCCGCAGGAGTAGATACAGCGGCCTCTTTTCATAAGTCTCTCCCTGTGTTATTGATAAAGAATAGTACGTTGTTGGATATTTACCATTGGAGTAAGGTGTATCTATGAAAACTGAAATCTCCGGCGGAGTTCTTCATGATGTTTCCGGGTTTACAAGCATACCAGAGGCATTTATCGCAGTCTCTGAGAGACTGCCAGACAGAATAGCGTTCAGTGAACCTGACAGAAACGGTAATTACCATTCAATCACTTACCGTGAACTGAGAAAGAAGGTTGATTCCCTTGCCCGAGCGATTCTGGACATGAATGAAAAACCTGTTGTCGGTGTAACCGGTAACAACAGTATCGCATGGGCCATCACCTATCTTGCGACTCTTAGGGCAGGAGGAATCATTGTTCCTATCGACAGGGAATTGCCTGTACAGGAAATGCTTACGATTATCCATTACTCCGGCGCCAACATTCTTTTCTTCGACGAACGGTATGCGGAGGATTTCAGTGATAAGCTTCCCGGTAGAGATATCAAAATGGTTGTGATGAATACGGCTCACTATGAGGGGATTCCAACCCATGACGATCTTATCCCTAAAGGGTCGGGAAGTGCTGCTGCACTTCCTGAAATCTGGGATTGCGATACTCCGGCCTCCATCTGTTACACATCGGGTACAACGGGGCAGGCAAAGGGCGTGATGCTCTCACAGAATAATCTCCTCAGTAATATCAAACAGATGCGCCTGGTTCTGGCTTTGCAGGATGATGATGTGTTTCTCTCAATCCTTCCCGTGCACCATACCTTCGAATGCACGTGTGGTTTTCTTTTTCCGGTGACTCATGGAGTCTCCGTATATATCTGCAGGGGAATAAGGTATGTAGCGGAAGATATGGTCAATTCCCGGGCTACCATTCTTCTTGCTGTTCCGCTGCTCTGGGAAGCTATGTACAGGAAAATTTACGGCGCTATACAGTCCATGAAGGGTGGAGCTTTCAAGTATCGTCTTGGTCTGACCATATCCAGTATTGGAGAGGTATTCGGCAACAAAGGGTTAAGGAAGAAAGTGTTTTCCAGGGTTCATGATAAGCTTGGTGGACAAATGAGACTTTGCATTTCCGGCGGTGCCGGTATCGCTCCGAAAGTTGTTGACGGTTTCATCAAGCTTGGATTCAATTTTATCCAGGGGTACGGATTAACCGAGACTTCCCCGATACTGTGCGTTAATACTCTGGAAGCAAACAGGATAGGATCTGTAGGTCCGGCCCTTGCCGGCGTCACCATAAGAATAGACAACCCCGATATTGAGGGAAACGGTGAAATCCTTGCAAAGGGTCCCAATATAATGCTGGGTTACTTTAACAACCCTGCGGCAACCGCTGAAGTTCTATCGGATGATGGCTGGTTCAGCACGGGGGATTACGGTCATATTGACGATGACGGTTTCATTTTTATTACCGGACGAAAAAAGAACGTGATCGTCGCAAAGAATGGCAAAAACGTATACCCCGAAGAGATAGAAATGGTCATCGGGCAGGATTCGTATATCCTTGAATGCATGGTTGCAGGCAAAATGACCGAAACCAAGGGCGAGGAGATATGGGTGATCTTTGTTCCCGATATGGAAAAATTCATCGAATACGCTGAGGAGCATGGATTCAGCCTTGCAACCGAGTATCTTGCAGAATACATGAGAAAGATAGTCCGGAGCTTCAATGCCTCGCAGCCGATTTACAAGCGGATTGCCCGTTTTATCATCAGAGAGGATGAGTTTCCAAAAACTACCACGAGAAAAGTACGCAGAAAAGAAGTTCTCAGGGAAGCCGGGCTTGAGGAAGAAGTTTCCTACCACGTCTGAACATCCCGGTCAGGAAGATACTCCGCTATATTTCCATATATGGTATATTCATGAAGCAATTGCTACTACATGGCGTGGCTGGCAAATGAACAGGTGCAGTTTTATACTACATAGTGTATGTCATCAATAATGAACACATAACATATGGTGTAAAATGACAGAGAAACTATTGCAGGAATCGCAAGTTTATGATGAGAGTAAAGTAAAAACGCTCTCCTCGATTGAGCATATTCGTCTCAGAACAGGAATGTACATCGGACGCCTCGGCAACGGTACACATCCTGACGACGGGATCTATGTACTTTTCAAGGAAGTCATGGACAACTCTGTCGATGAATACATAATGGGTTGTGGCAAGCGTATCAGAATTTCCAGCGACAGGGCATCCGTTACTGTACGTGACTACGGAAGAGGCATCCCGCTCGGAAAACTTGTGGAGTGTGTTTCCCAGATAAATACCGGCGCCAAGTACAATACTGACGTTTTTATGTTCAGTGTCGGGTTGAACGGTATCGGGACCAAGGCCGTGAACGCTTTATCGGAGAAATTCAGAGTAGTCGCATACCGTGATGGCAACTATCGTGAGGTCGTTTACAGTCGCGGCGAACTGGTTAATGACGAGAGCGGGAAATCCTCCAAACGAAACGGCACCCTGGTCGAGTTTACCCCGGACAGGGAAATATTCGGTGATTTCGCCTTCCGGGAGGAATTTCTTCAGGACCGGTGCCAGCATTACGCTCATCTGAATGCCGGCCTCAAGATCCAACTGAACGGTAAGGATTTTATCTCCGAAGATGGTCTGATGGATCTTCTCCACGATGAAGCTGGAGATTCAGCGATGTATCCAGTTATCTTTTTCCGCGAGCAAACCCTTGAATTCGCACTGACACATACATCTGATTTCGGCGAACGTTATCTGTCATTCGCTAACGGCCAGTATACATCAAGTGGTGGAACGCACCTTTCCGCTTTCAAAGAGGGCATAACCAAAGGCATTAACTCATTCACAGGTGAAAGTTATTCAGGTCAGGATGTCCGCGAGGGCATAATCGCCGCTGTTTCAATACGGATCAAGGAACCTGTTTTCGAATCCCAGACGAAGACCAGGCTAGGCAACAATGACATAAGGGGCTGGATAGTCAACAAGGTTAAAACTGAACTTGAACAGCATTTGCACAAGAATCCCGATGACGCCTCGGTCCTGGTCAGTAAAGTTAAGATCAATCAGAAGGTACGAACTGAACTCAGCAACGTTAAAAAACAGGCTAAGCAGAGGGCCAGACAGGTTGCCCTGAGAGTGCCACATCTGAAAGACTGCAAGATTCACTTCGGAGATGATAATAAGAGGGCAGAAGAAACAACGATCTTCCTCACCGAGG
>JAIOSX010000191.1 GCA_021107345.1 Candidatus Aegiribacteria sp. | reverse complement strand
TGCCGGAGCCTATTTCTATACTGGCTATGTTATTAACGAGGGTTCGTACAGCCAGCAGCACGGAGGGACCAAGGCGTATTTCGAGCGTCAGGCACATTACACCTGGCCGCAGGCGTACTATCTTGCGAATCAGGCTCTCTATTACGACAAATACAATTATACTCCGGGAGCCGGGGGCGCACCTGATCTGAACGGTTCAGCACTCTACGGAGACCCGGCCATGGAAGCGAGAGTCGCCGACGTGGGTGTTTACGATACACTGCTCTATGCCGAAGATGTGGAGGTTGACAGTTTAGTTTCTCCATGGGAGGTCACCGTGACAATCACGATGAACGTGGAAGGTACTCCCGGTTATACAAGCAAATGGGGGTACAGGTCGCCAATAGTACTTCTTCCCATCAGAGCGCAGGACATCACAGTTATAAGTCATGACTGCAAGGATGTTGTGGTCACGGACAATTTCGCCATAATGCATATCTGGAACCAGACTGAAGATCCTCTGGCGGTGGGAGAAACCAGAGAGCTTGTCTTTACATGCAATCCTCTGACAGGCATAAGCGGCGGCGACGTACAGACTTTCATCGACTGCAATCTTACAAGCAGCCCGAATCCGTTCTCAGGCTCAACTGTCATATCGTTTGATCTTTCTGAACGGATGCCTGTCACACTTGAGATATTCGATATCACCGGAAGACTTATTGATACACTGATCAGCGACGAAATGCCGGCAGGAACCAGTACGATAACATGGAGAGGGACTACCGCAAACCAGACTCCCAGCGGCATCTATATTTGCCGTCTTGTGGCTGGATCCAGGAATTACACCACCAGACTGGTACACCTACAATGAGCAGTGGAGCCGTATATCAGATGAAGTCTACAAACTCAAAGAAATTCTTTCCAGTTTTCATCCTGGTGATTATCCTGTTTTCTTTACCCTGTTCCATAACCGGCGCCGGATTCGAGATCGAGTCACGGCAGAACGATTTTGAATGGGTGCTTGTAGATTCTATAAACGCTTCTATCAGGATACCTTCCGGTGAGAGATGCGTGATCACTTATATAAACAGCTCGGGAACACTGCTGTTTGAACCCCCGGAGAGTGGTCTGACTGCCATGGCCCTGGACGCTATAGAGAGAGCCCCGGATTGGCTGCAGGTCGATCTTGAGGACAATCTCTCAAGGCTTTCAGCTTACTATCAGGATATATATGCTGATATTATCCTCCAGGCATCTGATCCTTACGTTGATGAGATCGCCTTTGAAATAGCACACATGGCTACACAGACACTCAGCAGCCCTCTGTTTCATCCTGAAGTTCTATCATTCAATGTATCTCTGCTTTATGACACAGATGAGTTCCTCTCATACGCCGATATAATAGACTACGGGACTGCATCCGGAGGCGGGGATTACTACTCGACCATTGAATACAAAGTTTTCGAAACGGATACTCTTTACCTTGAACTGCCGCGGGATATCTACTACTGGTTTGTCGTTCACCCGAAACTGCACAGGGAGAGGCCGAATTACATAAATCCGGCGACGGGAGGCTATGCCGCCCCTCCCACCGGTGTTTTCTGGAGAGATTACCTGTTCAATCACGCGGATTCGGGATATCCTCTGCTGAAGGATTCCCTTTCTGTCTGCAAAACCCTCTGGAACTGTACCGAAGACACTCTCGATAACGGGGCAATCGGAGCTTTGACTGAATGGGTGACGGATGTCATGTGGTTCAATTCCCATACGCACCATAACCAGCCGGTCAGGATATACAGCTGGCATGAAGGAACCTGCAGTGTTCATTCTTACCTTACCTCTGCCGCTTCAAGAACGGCATTCATACCCGCGACGATAGCGGTGATGTACAGAAACGATCACAAGATCAACGAGTTCTGGGAAAGGGAATGGATAGCCTGGGAACCGGTGGGAATGCACATAAACAGCCCGAGAGACTACGATCCCGGCTGGGGCTGGGATATGGCTTGTGTGTTTGACTGGCGAGGAGACGGTTACACATGGAATGCGACCGAGAAGTATACTGATGTATGTACTCTCACGGTCAATGTAACGGACAATCTCGGTAATCCGGTCGACGGCGCCTGCATCGTATTGGACAGCGACGGTTATCCCGGTCCGCGGTGCCTGGTTGATTACACTGCAAGTTCAGGTACAGGGCAATACCTTTTCGGCGACAACCGACCGCTCTACATGAAGGTAACCAGTTCCATCGGGAATTTCCCTGCTTCAGGTAACTACACTGTTACATCTTCAACTGTAATCGGCGATCACTACACAGTGGATGTGTCACTTTCAGGAGAAGTTGACTGGCTGGATATTTCACCTGATTCACCTCCCGGATCACCTACAGATGATTTCAGGATCGTAATAGAATACGATGTTTCGGGTGAAACAGTGTACGGGACGAATCTTGATGATTCAGATGTCTACTCAGAAACGTTCTCTCCGGGAATCGTGGATTTCTTCATCTGTGATGAGGGAAGCTACTCGGACTATACCGGAGGTGATCCGTTCGAAGCCTTTGAGATAGCGGAGAACACATTTATCGATAGCGTGGATTTCATTATTCCATCCGATGAACAGTACAGTTCGGTAATATCGAATGAGTCCTCTCTCAATGTGACACAGCGAATTAATCTGACAGCATATCTATACGTTGATCAGACAGGGATTACTGAACAGACCGAGATCGGTGGGGTCTCATCCATGTGTTTTAATAATATCTATCCCAACCCGTTCACATCGTCAGCTTCGATTTCCTTCTATCTGGGTGGTCTTTCATCAACAGAAGCTAAAATTGAAGTGTATGACATGAATGGAAGGATGATCTCCGTTCTGGCTGATGATTTACTCAATCCGGGGAATCACATCGTTTCCTGGGACGGCAGGGATGATAACGGCGTTCCGGTTCCTTCCGGCATCTACTTCTGCAGGGGCATCACGAATGCGGGCAATTCCGATTCCGCAAGACTGGTTCTGCTGAGGTAGAGAGTGGTGGTTTAACCTACAGAGACAGCAGGATTGCCGCGATTATGGCCATCAGGATTCCTGCAATCTTAACCGGCGTTATATCTTCACCCAGAAGTGCGATACCATAAATGGCGGGTATGATAGGGTACAGGCCTGTTACAGGTACTACTATGCTGATTGATCCGTTCATGATAGCTGCCTGGAAAAAGATCAGTGCAAGGCCTCCGGCTATACCGGTAGCCATCGCTATCATTGTTCCGGGAGAGGTAAGTCTCGGCAGGTGGATACCCGAGACGGAATAGACTGTCAGCACAGTAGAAATGAGAAGAGGACGTAGAACAGTGATGAGTTGAAAAAACCGATCCTGTCGGCTGAGTATTTGGCTCCCACTGCCCATACTCCCCAGAGAAGAGCCGCGAGCAGACTGCAGAGAACCGGTTTGCCGGATAGAATGTTCATCATTCTGTAAATATCCTCTCTTTGTTAGTATAGATCAGTTATCATAACAGCTGGATTCAGACAGGATCAGAATATCTTCCCGGAATCAGGCGGATGGATTATAACCGTTATTGGATTTCAGAACCATTTACGGTGAGTGCGTCCGAAAAGGGATATTTCAGTCGTTACGATCCATATACTCAGGATAAAGTTTCTTAATGCATTCAGGACATAACCCGTGACTGAACTGAGTGTCTGAACGCTCGGATATGTATTCCTCTATCTGTTCCCAGTATCCTGAATCATCACGGATCTTCTTGCAGGAAGCACATATCGGAAGCAGTCCGCTTAGTGTATTCACTTCTGCAAGGGCATTCGTCAGTTCTTCATTGGCCTTCACAAGTTCAATATTTCTGAGTCTGTAAATCTCGCTTTCCTTTTCCTTCTTGTCAGTTTCGTAGCTGATTTGCAGCTCGTTGTACTTCTCGCTGCTTTCCTTTGTGAATATTTCATCATAAAGCTCTTTGTATTTCTTGTGGTATTCGAGTGATTCCCTGAAATCACCTTTCTGTTCAAGGATGGTTGAGATTGTTTCAAAGCAGTTCATTTTCAGATCAGGGACATCAAGCTCTTCCGCAATTGCAATTCCTTGTTGCGCATATTCAAGAGCTTCATCGAATCGATCAGTCAAGGCGTATGTTCGACCAATGCTGTGAAGTGTTTCAACAGAAGCATGCCTGTCACCGATTTCAGTCTCTATGTCAAGAGCTCTGAAGAAATACTCCAGCGATCTGTCGTAATCTTTCAGATCCCTGAACACTGATCCTATATTAATCAGAGAATGTGCAAGTCCTCGTTTCTCACCGAGTTGTTCTCTTATTTCAAGTGCTTTCTTATGATATTCCAGGGATTTTGTGTATTCTTCTGAACTGCTGTAAATGTTTCCTACATTATTGTATGAAACAGCGAGACTGCTAGTTGCATTAACTTCCTTAAGTATCCTTATGGACTTATTGTAGTAATCCAGAGCCTTATCAAAGTCATTTATTGTATAGCAGATAGCTCCAATGTTACTGTACAACCCTGCAATACCAAACTTGTCACCGATGTTTTCCTGAATCCTGAGAGATTTCATAAAATACTCAAGGGCCTGATCGAACTTGCCCATTCTTGCGTATGTGGCGCCTATCCTGTTTAATGCAGTTGATTTATCCTGTTCATCATCAGTATCGTTTGTAAGCTCAATTGCTTTTATACCGCATTCCAGTGAACTTTTATATTCACCAATGCACTGATAAGCCCAGCAGAGTTCATTCAGTACAACTGATTCCAGTTTTTTGTCTTCTATCTCCTGGAGGAGTTCCAGCCCCTGCTTCCCGAATTCAATTGCCTTTGCAGGATTGATCTCCCTGAAGGCCAGGGTCAGATCTGCGAGAACTTTGATTCGCTCCAGTCCTTCAGTTTCAGAAAGCTTCTTCAGCAGGATCTCAGTATCTTTTTTCTCTGATGTTTCAGTCACAAAAACCTCAAGCTATGATTTCAATGGCAGGACTCATATAAACCAGTTATATCCTGTTAAGTGATTCTAACTTTAATTAGTTCAAATGACAATATTTGTAACCGAAATTGCCGACGCGTGCATCTTCCGCTCTTCCTGCAGGAACTCGATATCGTTCTGTCTGGACTTCAGAGTTAAGGAGAGGTTATTATTAAACCAGTAGACGTTTTCAGGATATGATTTGCTGGTTAGGCGAATTAACAATCGGAGGACGCAGAATATGCCTGCTGACTGGATGGATGTATCATCACTTTCCTTCAACACCCTTCTGCTGCTTGAGAGGATTCAACTCAGCTGGTTTCCCGGCTGGGTGCCGGAAACACATCTGGCAGTCGCTTTGCGAGCCAATCCTGTTGTCGAGTGGTATTTGCGACATAAGTGTCCTGAGTTGAATGAATGGTTAGATGAGGTGATGATAAATAAGGGAAAGAATCAACCTCCGGCCCCTGAAAAGATACGTCAGGCTGAAATAGAGATCATGAAGACCATAAATGATCTGATCGTCTATGTCGTGTCTCCGGATGTTTACGATTCTCAACCTTTCTTGAAATGGAACCCGGATGAACTGATCTCTCTGGTTGATTTTACAGGTAAAAGGGTAATCGATATCGGCAGCGGAACAGGGAAAATAGCATTGATCGCTGCTGCGAAAGCAGAATCAGTCTACGCTGTGGAACCGGTCGCTAACCTGCGGATATACCTGAGGGACAAAGCTGTTGATATGGGGTTGAAGAACATCTTTGTCGTGGATGGCTTTATTATGGATATACCTTTTGAGAATGAATTCGCAGATATAACTACTTGTGGTTATGTATTCGGTGATGATCCGAATGAAGAGTTGCAGGAGATGATGCGAGTAACAAAGCCAGGCGGTATGGTGATACTCTGTCCGGGGAATGATGACCAGGACAATGACAGACATGGTTTTCTTGTTGAAAAGGGATTTGAATGGTCGAAATTTGAGGAACCGGGAGTGAGATATGTCCGCAAGTACTGGAGGAAAACACATTTAAGGGGGATGGATCCTCATTGAATTATTCCATAATTTATACGTGAAAGAGTTCTCGGAAGGAGTTAATTATGAGAAGGTCGTTTATTCTATCTGGTTTTCTGGTTGTCATCGTATTGCTTGTGGCGTGCAGCCCCACTGATCCGCTGACTCTTCTGAGGTGCCAGTTCAGGATAGAGAATACAGAGAATTTCTTCGTGACTGGAATTCAGCTTGACAGCCTTGAGAGCCTTTCCGTTGCCCAGGCAGCCGAAGTGGCTATTGTCTGGAGTTCGGGCAGCTGCCCTGTGGATCTTACGCTCAATATAGGTATATACAATCCGAACAACGGCTCCACAGGACCCGATATAATTCCAGTTACATTGACGTCCCTTGTCTGGGATCTCTACCTTGATGGGGATTCCGGGATTGACTTCGATACAACCTGGGTGGCCTCTGGAACAATGACCGGACCCCTTGAAATTCCCGGCTCACAAGAGACGGTATTGCTGCCCCTTGATATCAGTTTCGATGCCTTTGCTTTCATGAGCGAGATCGGGGTTCTTAATTTAATAGATCTGGCCCTTGCGATAGGTGGCATTGATTCTGACCTCAGGGACGGCGATCATCTCGGGAGGATGCTGGTTACGGCAGTGCCTACGATTTCAACACCGTTCGGAGAATTGGCATATTCCGGCGCACTTAACATAAGCCTTGACTGGATAGACTGACGGGGGTCATACCTTGCCCGGTCAATTATGAATTTGTATGATTAGCACCCATTATGAGGCGGCGTAGCCAAGTGGGAAGGCAGTGGACTGCAAATCCACTATTCATCGGTTCAAATCCGATCGCCGCCTCCATCAATACTATTGATTGGTGAATATGAAAAATATCCATTTATCAATCCGGATATCTCTATTTCTTATTGCAGTTCTCATGACCGTATCAGGATATGTATGGGGTAATCCATTGGCAATATGGCAGAAGGCCGCGAATATCTGCCTTGAATGCATTGGAATAGGTTAGTCAGTGGTTAGAGAGAAAACCCGTCGCCTGGTTCAGTTTTCATCACTTGTTCTTACGAATCTTTACTTTCAGGGGTTGATTCAGGGAGCGATCTTTACCGGCAAATCCAAGATGTTCTGCGTACCCGGTCTGCACTGCTATTCGTGCCCCTCAAGCGTTCTGGCATGCCCTGTGGGAACTGTTCAGAATATCCTGTCATCGGAGGGGTTTACGGGAGGTATCGCAACCGGAAGGCCTGATGCTATAATGCTTTTGGGCGTTATTGGCTTCCTGCTTGCTATCGGGTTCATGGCCGGACGGTTTGCCTGCGGCTGGATATGCCCCTTCGGGCTTCTGCAGGGACTTCTATATAAGATTCCATCACCGAAAATCAGGATTCCAGCACAATGGAGAGATGCCAGGTACGCAATCCTTCTGATTTTTGTCTTCATTCTTCCTCTTGCTCTCAGAACTGTACCCGGTGCAGGGGGTGATCCCTGGTTCTGCAAGGCTATCTGTCCCTCCGGAACCCTCACAGCCGGGATTCCTCTTGTACTCCATGATTCCGGTGAAACCTTTCAGACAGGTTTCCTTTTCTCATGGAAAATTGTTCTGCTCGTTCTTGTCCTTCTGTGGTCAGTTACATCAAAACGGCCTTTCTGCCGCGTTATATGCCCGCTGGGTGCTTTCTGGGGGCTGGCCGGAAAGATGTCGATCTTCAGAATGAGGGTTGATTCTTCATGTATCGGATGTGACAGATGCAGATCTGTCTGTCCTGTGGATATCGCTATCTACAGGGAACCGAATTCCGCAGAATGCATCAGGTGCGGCAGATGTATTGACGTGTGTCCGGTGCATGCAATACACCATGATATGCGAAAACCGGCCGGGAACTGATGGTTAAGTACGAGAAACTTACTGATCTCCTCTGGATTCCTTTGGTTCTGATCTTTCTGTTCCCGGTTATAAGGTACAGCGGCAGTCATACAGCAGCGGATAATGGTCAGGTCATACAGGGACCGCTTATGACGGGCAGGGAAGCGCTGGACAGCCTTCTTTCTGTAAACAGTGGAAAACCGGTTATCGTAAACTTCTGGGCTACCTGGTGTACGCCTTGTGTTGGAGAACTGCCCCTGATAGATGAGGTTTACAGGTCAAAGGAAGGCAGTATAGCAGCTGTTGCCGTTGATCTGGGTGATCTTGAACTTGAGACTTTGCTTGCATTCCGTGAGGTGGTCAATCTATCGATGCCCGTTGTCTGGCTGAACGAAAATGATGCAGCGCGGCTGAAGGATGAATGGAACCTTTCGGATGTACTTCCCATCACTGTTGTATTCGACTCAAGAGGGAACGAGATAATAAGGGTGGCCGGCACCAGGGACGAAAACTTCTTCAGGAACGCGGTTGAAGAAGGTTCAATCCCTGATACTTCTGTCGTACACCATGAAGAACAGATTCTGCATATAAATGTTGTCGGTTTCGGAGCGGATAGTCTCACAGAGATGCTCATGATCAGGGCTGTTGAACTGGCGGGAGAAGAGGGGGTGGATTTCTTTGATCCTTCCGTACAGGCAGACAGTATTATGATGGAAGAGCTGTACCTTCCTGATCCCGGATATTCTTACGCTCAGCCGTGCGTAGGAGATGCATGCGGCCGGCTGGTCAGAACTCCGGAAGATCTGCATCAGGCGGTTGAGAATCTATCAAATTGAAAAAACCTGCAGTATCGGTCCTTCTTCCATTCCGGAATGCTGAACAGTACTTCAACGAAGCGCTTGCATCAATCACCGAACAGACTTTTACGGATTATGAAGCAGTACTGATCAATGATGGTTCGGAGGATTCGTCAATCCTTCTTGCGGAAGAGTGGTGTTTAAAAGATTCCAGGTTCATGGTTGCCAATTCCGCCGGTACCGGACTGGTAGACGCTTTGAACACGGGACTGGAAAGATGCAGCGGCACCTGGATCGCGCGGATGGATGCAGACGATATCTCGCTGCCGGATAGAATAGAGAAACAATACAGACTTGCAGTATCCATGGGACCCAGGACGATAGTTTCCTGCCAGGTACGGAGTTTTCCCGATAACATTGTTACACGCGGCTACAGGCTTTACGAGCACTGGTTGAACAGTCTTTTAGAACCTGAAGAGATAGAGAAGAACTTGTTTATTGAAAGCCCTGTACCTCATCCCAGTGCCTTTTACCACAGGCGGAGCATCCTGTCAGAAGGCGGGTATACGGAAAGGAAGCTGCCCGAGGATTACGAATTATGGTTGAGGCTCTGGAGCAGGGGTTACAGATTTGCTCGTGTACCTGAGGTTCTGCTGAAGTGGAGGGATCGCGAAGACAGGCTTTCCAGGACCAGCAGTGCTTATTCTCTTACCAATTTCTACAAGCTCAAGGCGAAGTACCTTGAATATGTACCGTGCATGTCGGGTAAGATCATTTACGTTGCGGGAAGCGGGAAGACGGCGAGAAGGCTGGAAAAATTTCTGCAGGATAACGATTTTTATATCGAAGCTTTCATTGATCCATATGAGAAGAGACGGGGAATGATGTTAAGAGGAAGACCAGTGATGGGACCGGATGAATTGTCAAGGAGGTCTGGCATACCTGTGGTAATAGCCTCCAGGCTTCCCGGAGCGAGGATATCCATAATGGAATTTCTTGACAGACTGGGATTTATCGAGTGGGAGGATTATGTTGCCTGCTCCTGAACACAGACAGGGAATTTGTCAATCAGGATTTTAGGACTATATTAAACTGAAATCGGTTTTTGTTTCTGAAAATGTTCAATTATCGGGAGGTAAAAATTGAAGATCAAACAGGAAATTAAGGGTGATGTTCTCGTTATTGCCCTGTCCGGCAAAGTTATCGGAGGTCCCGAGCTTATTGAAGTAAAGGACGTATTCCAGAAAGCCGTTGATCAGGACAAAAAGAAAGTTCTTCTTGATCTCGGAAAGGTGAGCTGGATGGATAGTTCCGGTCTTGGAGTAATCGTATCCGGCCATACTACTCTTTCAAGAGCAAACGGAGCCCTGAAGATTCTCAATGCCACGAAGAAAATCCATGAATTATTCATAATTACAAAGCTGATCACCATCTTCGAGACATACAGAGATGAACAGGAAGCGTTGAATAGTTTCGGAGATTGATTGTGCGCCCCATAGAGATTCGTTTGCCAAGTGATTCTTCCGTACTTGAACCTCTTCAGCAGATCGTTGAAGCTATCGGTAGATCGGCGGAAGTTGAGGAAGATGATCTCTCCTCCCTGTCGGTTGCGGTTGTTGAACTGGCAAAGAACGCAATGGAGCACGGAAACGGAAGCGACCCGGAGAAGACGGTTACTATCAGCTTCAACATTTTTCCTAACAGGATTCGATTTCTGATAGATGATGAAGGATCATGGGAACCTGAGAAAGCCCTTGGGTTCAACCCGGGAGAAGGAGAAGAGCTTCTTTTAACAAGGGGCAGAGGAATTCTCATCGCCCGGAACCTGGCCAAATGGGTTGAGTTCGGTCTTACTCCGGAAGGAAAAACGAGGATTACTCTTATCTGGCCTTTGACCTGAAAGTGATTCTTATCCCGTGAACAGCTTCACTCTTTCGGTAGTATTCGAAAACAGGGAACTGCCCGGAGGAATCCGGGATATTCTTAAAACAGACGCTGAGCTTCTCATACCTCCCAGATGGGCTGATGAAATCCAGATTTCCCAATCGGATATTCCGTCTCCTGACGCTCTCCTTCTGGTTATCAACGGACCGCTATCTCCCGAACTGAGAAACATTTATTACAACTGCTTCCGGCATGCTATCCCGATCGCAGGGATATGTTTTATGAAGGAGCCGGAGGATGATAATGCAGTTCAGGATCTTGTGGGAAACGCTCTCTGCTGGACCTTCTCATCGGCCAACGAAGGCAGGGAACTGCTGCAGAACCAGGTTCAGAAATGGCTCAGGAGTCTGAACCGGGAATATTTTCCGTATCCTGAGGGCAGTGAACTGCTTCAATCCTATGGCGATATTGATGTGCTTTCCGTAGACCTTGACTCACTTGAGAAAGCCAGGGAAGTTGTTACAAAGCGCGGATTCGTCTGCCTCAGTGGTTCCCTGGGTGCCGGAAAAACCACCATCGCCAGAAAGCTGCTGATGGAAGCCTCACTGGATAACCTGAATCCAATCGAGATAATCACGCGTGATCTGTACTTCAGGGAAGTTGTACAGCTTCTTACGGGCCCTGAGGATTGCGCTGTTTTTCTTGATCTTGATACTCTCAGGAGAATGGTGGATATTTTCCCCTCCAGTTTGTGGTCATCGGTCATTTCACTTATGACAAGAGCTACAGAATCAAGGCACAGGCTGATACTTGCAACATCCTCTCCGGAGATCGCCGAAGTTTTCGATTCATACAACGATTCCCATATCAGACTCCCGGAACCTTCAACAAAACGAAAATGGAGACTGGATCAGGGCAGGGAGGCTCTCCGATGGTTCCGCAAGCTTTCTGTCCTCGAGAAAGCTGAACTGCTTCTGCTGGCTGCCTTCGATCCCGTTGTTGCCGAAGCGGTATTCAAACGGGTCCTGTTCAGGTTTCTTGACAGGCTCATTGTACAGGAGAACAAAAGATTCCCATCCAAAGAAGAGCTGGAAGAGTTCTACGGAAAATCCCTTGCCGCCAGAGGTGCTTATCCATTCAGACGAATTTACGGAAGCGGCGAAGTGTACATCACTGTCAGTGATTCAGTCAGGATGTGGGCCATCGACAGGGGTATAAGTGAGCTGCTTGAAAAGGATGCACCGGTCATCCGCGCGTTTGCGGATACGCTGTTCGGGAGTGAGGAGCCGGGTGTAAGACGGGCCGGGTACTTCCTCGCCGGTTTCTATAAGAGCCTCTCCGATGAAGTAAAAGCGAAGCTTCTTCTTCATATTGCCTCCGAGAGATCCAGTATGGTCCTTATTGACGTTCTTAACATGCTTCTAAGCTCCGCAGATCATTCCGATGAGTCGATAGTAAGCATGTACAGGATTATGATGTCGAAAGGTGATACAGAAGTTAGAGCGGCGGTTGCCGGAACTCTCGGGCGGCAGTGGGTTCTTGAGCTTCCTGAATTTCGAGATCTTGTGAATGCAGCGGTGACTGACCCTGAATCAAGAGTTCGGGGAGAATTCATTCAGAATCTGACCATGTGGGGAATGTCTGAGAAATGCGGAAAGATATACAGAGACTTTCTGGAGGATAATTCGTACGAAGTCCGCAAAGGTCTGATGATTTATATAGGCAGCAAGTTTCCCGCGCTTGAACCAAGGGAATTCGATGTGCTGAACGAGGTGCTGGAAGAGGGTGACTCTGGATTGATGACCACCCTTATTATGGGACTTCTGGACAGAAAGCTTGAGGAGTTCAACCAGGAATTCAACGATCTGCTATGGGTACTGATGGATAGACTGCCTCCGGGAGGCAAGGGAGGACTGGCATGGAGGATAGGGGCCAGGCTCAGGTTCTTCAGCAGTGAAGTCAGAAAATCAATCAGAACCGACCTGGCAGAGGAGGACATTCTTCATGTCACGCGTTGCATGCTGATGAACTACTCCTCCCTGGATCATGAGGAAAAGGAGAACCTCTGGGAACTTATCCACGAACGAATCGCCTTCAGCAGGGCATTCGCCAGCATGGTGCTGCGATACTACACAATCATGGACCCTGAAACAAGAAGAGATCTCCTGATAGATGTACTTGTATCGGATCACTATGAGGGAAGGGAGGCACTAAGCCAGCTTATCTGCCTTGGCAGGACAGATCTGATAGAAGCATCTGTTGAGCTGATCGAAGGTATTCTGAGGACCGGTGAATTCGAGAAAAGAGCCGCACTTCCATTCTTCATACTCTGGAACGGGAGCGACTTCGGTGATTCTGCTTCCGATTTTGTAAATGAATTCTGGCACGACTCCTCTTCATCAGTTCGAAAATCACTGGTGAACTCGATCCGGAGCCTTGGAATAAGAACTGATGTAACTTTCGATGTACTCAGACATCTGGCGCATGATGAGAAACGGGCCGTAAGGGCTGCTGTTGCTCTTGCACTGGGAGAATTTGAAGATAATGAACCGGAATATCTTGACCCTTACCTTCGGGAATTGCTTGAGGATGAGGATTCCTACGTACGCCTCAATGCTCTTTCCGGTCTACTCGACAACGTTTCTATTTCTGCCGCAAAGCTTCTTCCGGTAATGATCAGTGCTTTTGATGATCCTGCGTCAGATGTTCGGCTGAAGACCGCATCCGGTCTCAGAAATCACCCCGAACTGTACTCGATATCGGATATTGATGTCAAACTTGCAGACCTGTTCTCCGATCCCGATAGGAAAGTACGAATGGAAGTGATAAGACTGGTTACCGAAACTCCGGAGTTGCTTACATCGGCTATTATTAGGAACAGGATGCCTGATATTCTTCTTAACAGGTTCTCAGCCGGACATGCCATAGCAGAAGAACTGAATATGGCGCGGAAGATACAGCTTGACCTGCTTCCGGACAGTCCTCCCAATCTTGAGGGTTACGATATCGAGATTTTCTACAGGCCTGCCAGTGAAGTGGGGGGGGATTACTACGATTTTTTCCATCTTCCTGATCGCAACCTTGGGCTGGCAGTGGCCGATGTAGCCGGGAAAGGTATCCCGGCGGCACTTACTATGGCGGGGCTTAAGGGCAATCTGGAAGCCTTCGTGCAAAGTATCTATTCCATAAGTGAGATTATTCAGAAGGTTAATGAATCTTCCGTTCTGGGTGAGGGTGACCCCATAATGACCGGCCTGTTCTACAGCGTGCTGGATCTTGACTCGGGTAAGCTTACATATGTTAATGCAGGCCATAATCCTCCGCTTCTTGTAAAGAGGGAAGGGGAATCCCACTGGCTTGACGAGGGCGGGCTTATAATGGGTCTGTCGACTGAGGCAAGGTACGAGCACGGAACAGTGGAACTTGAATCGGGGGATGTGCTTATCCTCTACACAGACGGGCTGACAGAGGCCATGAATTCGTCAGGCTTCGAATTCGGCACAGATAGACTTTACAATGTTGTCCTGGAAAACCGTGATCTCTCCGCGAACCAGATTTCCAGCGGTATACTGGATGCTGTTAACTCATATTCAAAAGGTTCACCTCAGGGGGATGATCAGACCCTTGTAGTTTTGAAATACAGATGAACAACACATTATTTCTGCTTTCCGATTTCGGAACATCTGATACCTATGTTGCCCAGATGAAATCGGTGATACTCTCGGAATGTTCCGGAAGTGTCACAATCATCGACCTGACACATGATATAAAAGCGGGTTCAGTTAGCGAAGGTGCTTTTCATCTCTTCGTTTTCCGGAAATATGTTAAGGCGGGTTCGGTAGTGGTTGCAGTGGTCGATCCCGGGGTGGGAACTGCCCGAAGAGGAGTGGTCTGTAAAGTGGACGATGCTTTCTTTGTCGGGCCTGATAACGGTCTTTTCGGACTTCTGCCCATAACAAGAGCCTGGAAACTTCCGGATCCGCAGGCGGGATCCAGCAGCACATTCCACGGAAGGGATGTTTTCGCCCCGGCTGGAGCCAGACTTATTATCGATCCGGGGTGGGTGGACTTTCTGGAACCGATTGAGATTGAATATCTCGTTCCATCGGCAATTGAGGTGCCTGTATGGGAGAACAGCGAACTGAAAGTATCGGTAGCCCATATAGATATATTCGGTAATATCGTTCTCTGGTTATCCACAACTGATGCCATGGGATATCATCCCGCCTTCCTGCAGCTCCCCGGTGGCAGGATTGAACCTCTCACAGAGGTTAGAACTTATGATGAACATCCCGGTGCTCTCTTCCTTCAGGGCAGCCAGGGTCTTATGGAAATAGCTGTCAGCTGCGGAAGCGCATCTGAACTTCTCGGACTTTGCACCGGTGACAGGATTCTGCTTATTAAGGAACGTAATAAATGAAGTACGTAAGTTTGCTGCTGCACATGTACCAGCCTCCGACTCAGGATATGGCTTTAGTGGCGAAAATAGACGCAGAATGCTATACACCTCTTACAGAATTGCTGGCCAAATCGGGAGCCAGAGTAGCGGTAAACATCAACTATTCCCTGACCGAGAAGCTGAAAGAACTTAAATCGGAATCCCTCGATCATCTAGCGAATGCTGCGAATCTGGAATTCACCGACTCTGGAGCTTATCATCCCATATTTCCTTTGATAAGCGAGGATGATGTAAGAAGGCAGCTGAAAATTAACAGTGATGGCAACCGCCGGCTCCTGGGGAAAAATTACGATCCTGCAGGTGTTTTTCCCCCTGAAATGGCTTACTCTCCGCTGCTTCCATCGATATTCGGCAGTATGGGCTATACCTGGACAGTAACCGATGATATTCCATGGGGATGGACTGGAAGAAGCGTTCCCTTTGACACGATTCCCGAAGTGGATGGAGTGGCCGTACTGCTTAGAAGCAATTTCTGGAGTAACAGGATATCCTTTCACGGAGAGGATGGTTCAGGAACGGCCGATGAGATAATCGACGGCATGCATAGCTGGACAGGTTCCGAAGACTCCTATATCCTTATAGCAATGGATGGCGAAACCTTTGGGCATCACAGACCGGGAACTATCGAGAGATTTCTTGCCCCTTTCTTCGAAGCCTTTCAGAACAGGAAAGATGCCGTAATGGTAACTCCGGGGGATCTGATTGAGATTTTCCCATCTGTCCGGGCCTCTGTTCCATCGGGCAGCTGGTCAACAACTCAAGCCGACCTTGAGGCCGGGAAGCCGTGGCCTTTGTGGAATGATCCTGATAACCTGATTCATGTTCGATTGGGTGAGCTGCTTCGCTACGTCAGCAATGTTGCCAAATTATGCAAATCGGACAAGGTTGCCTCTCTGGCCAATAAAATGTTATACTCGTGTCCGTTTTGGTGGGCTTCTGAAGGTAGATTTAATGCCGTCCAGGTCCGCCGTGGTTTACTTATAATTCTGGAGACAGCTCAGGCGATATATACCGAAACCGGTGATCGCTTCATGATGGACAGAATCATGACATCCGCCTGCAGTATCCCGGTGATAACCGGAGAGGATGCTACTAATGCCTAAGAAAGAAAGAACTTTTGCAGCCAAACTGGCTCACGAAGCCAGAACACTTCATAAAGATGACTGCCCCGTATGCGGCAAGGAAAAGGTAGCTGTAGTGCTCTATGCTGCCAGATACAATGACACAGGGCACTGGCGCCCGCAGAGACGCAGGGTCAAGCTGTGTGACTGCAACAGGGAAGAGATTTACGGGTAAACAGGTCCCGAATGGAGATTGAGGGGGTTTTTTTCCTTGCTGCCGGGTACGGCAGGAGGGATGAACCCCTTACTCATATCCGTCCGAAAGCCCTTCTGCCATTCGGTGACACAACGATTCTGAGAAGACTGGCAGGGCAGGTACGATCGGTATGCCCGCGGAGAGTTGGAATAAACGCTTCAAGGTGTCCGGAAGCACTGCTTAAAGAGATATTTGCGGTCTGGCAGGAAGAAATGTGTGAATTATATTTCGAGGAAAGACCGCTGGGCGCCTCGGCAACCCTGGCACGAAATGTGGATGTATTGGACACGGGTACCTGGATGGTAGTAAATACGGATATGATAATCGAGGATTTCGATGCAATCGGATTGGTTGAACACCACAGGAAAACTCAATCAACCTGGACGGCTCTTACCGGAGATTTTCCGCCCGATGGCAATTATTCTCCATTATTGATAGATGAAGATATGAAATTTGGATGCGGCGGCATCCAAAGAACGCATTACTGGGGAGTAAGCCTGATGGAACCATCAGTTCCAGTTGCTGCAGCAAAGATACAGGCTTCTGGAGGCATGTTCTCTGAACTGGCTTCCATGGTGGCGGCAGAAGGCAGCAGGCTCACTGCCTGCAGGGGGAGAGGCATGTGGTTGGACATGGGCAGAATAGATATTCTTCGCAGGAATATTTTATCCGGAGGTTCTTTCATACATCCCACAGCATGTATTTCCAGCGATGTTTCTCTCGAGGGAGTATGGAATATCGGCAGAGGCTGCATTCTGGGAAGCGGTACCTTCCTTCGGGACAGTGTCATGCTTGACGGAGCATCCCTCGAAAATGGTTCGCTTTGCGAATCCATACTGCCCTGGTTCTGCAGCAGTCAGGATGGTGAATTCGTATGAGAGTCATGTCTCCGGAACTTTCTGCATGGCTCCGAACCAGGACAGATAACAGCGTAACTGTGAAGAGGCTTCACGGTGACGTGTCCGGAAGGCGTTTCTGGCGAGTGTTCTCAGGCGGGGAAACTCTCATCCTTATGGACAGCGGGAAAACTCCTATATGGCCATGGCTGGATATTCATGAACTCCTTTCCGATCACGGATTCAGTGTTTCTACAATTATGGAATGCAACACCAAAATGGGATGGGTTCTGCAGGGGGACCTGGGCAGCTGCAGACTGCTTGATGTGGATGATGACCAGTACACGGATTATCTCAATGAAGCAACTGACATGATCATAGCTATGCAGAGACAACTTGACAGCACAGCCTGTTCCGATTCAATAGCCGGCAGAAGAAGCTTTACTCCCGCGTTCTTCATGGCGGAGCTTGAGAATACACTGGAAACACTGTTTTTCCGACTTCTTGAAGTTCCAATGGATGAACTTCTCGTACTTCAGAATGAAATGCGGAAGCTTTGCGGCTTGATCTCGGAATCAACAGTCTTCGTTCACAGAGATTTTCACAGCGCGAATCTCATGATCCATAATAACCGTTTGACCATGCTTGACTGGCAGGATGCCCGGTTCGGTCCTCCTGCGTACGATGTGGTAAGCCTTATAAGAGACAGCTACAGAGATCCCGGAATCTCATGGGAGGAAAGAGCCAGGAAATTCGTTCTGGTGAAGGGTGATATGAACATGTTCCAGATCGCCCAGGCGGCATGTCAGCGGAGTTTGAAGGCCATAGGCACTTTCGCGTTCCAGTACAGGAAAACAGGTGACACGAAATTTCTGGGATACCTGCCCAGAACTTTCAGATACCTCGCGGATTATTCCAGGATCTGCCCGCAGCTTAATGATCTTGTTGATAGAATTTATAAGATTCTGGATGAGCATTCCGGAGAGATAGATCTGAGAGATTTCAGATACTCAAATATCCCCGGTGTACGGGAGAAGAAATAATATGAACGCTGAAGGTAAGGAAAGAAAACGTACACTATTAACAGGAGACAGGCCCACAGGTCCTCTTCATATTGGACATTACATAGGATCGCTGAAGAACAGGGCTGCACTCCAGACAGAGTACGATACATTCATAGTTGTAGCTGATATACAGACACTGTCCACGAATTTCGACCATCCGGAACACCTTCCTAAGGATGTGAGACAGGTTACGCTTGATAATCTTTCAGTGGGCCTTGATCCGGAGATTGTTAACATCTTTGTTCAGAGCATGGTTCCCCAGATAGCGGAGCTTACGGTTATCTTTTCAATGTTCGTTACAGTAAACAGGCTCAGGCACAATCCTACCATCAAAACGGAAGCAAGGCAGTATGGTTTTGAGGAGAACATGACTTACGGATTTCTGGGATATCCGGTGAGTCAGGCTGCGGATATCCTTTTCTGCAGGGCTGATATTGTCCCGGTTGGCGAGGATCAGATGCCGGTGGTGGAGGTATCCCGTTTTACAGCCAGGCGGTTCAATGAGCTTTACGGTAACGTTTTTCCCGAACCGGATGGTTTGAAGAGCGAGACGGCAAGGCTGGTGGGGCTGGATGGCCGGGCCAAAATGTCCAAATCCCTTGGGAACTGCGTTTATCTCAGTGACAGCACACAGGAGGTCAGGAAGAAGCTGATGTCCGCGGTCACTGACCCTGCCAGGATACACAAAGATGATCCCGGTCATCCCGAAATATGCACGATATTCACCTACCATCGTGCTTTTAACAGAGAAGAGTTGCCGGACATTGAAGAGCGCTGCAGAAAGGGGACCATCGGATGTGTCGCCTGCAAGCAGAGGTTATGCCAGGTGATCGAGGAGACTCTTGAGCCTATTCGGGAACGGAGGATCCAGTTCGAAAAACCCGGTCGTGTCGAAGAAATACTTAAAAAAGGTAACGAAGCCGCATGCATTGAAGGTAGCAGGACAATGCAGCTTGTCCGCTACGCAATGCACACGAATTATTTAGACTGAAGGAACTGATAATGAAGCTCCATAACAGCCTGACCCGCCGGAAGGAGGAGTTCGAACCTCTGAACTCACCGCATGTGGGAGTGTATGTCTGCGGACCCACGATTTATGGCCACAGCCATCTGGGGCACGGGAAGAGTTATGTATCCTTCGATGTTCTGATCCGATACCTGCGCCATCTGGAATACAACGTGAGGTACATCCAGAATATCACAGATGTGGGGCATCTCACCGATAATGCCGATGCGGGTGAGGATAAGATAGAGAAGCAGGCACGGCTGGAGAAACTGGAACCCATGCAGATAGTCGAGAAATACACGAAATCCTACTTTGATGATATGGACGCCCTGGGTGTTCTGCGTCCTGACGTCTCTCCAAGGGCATCCGGCCATATTCCCGAGCAGATAGAACTGATAAAGGTACTGTTCGAGAAAGGTCATGCATACGAAGTAGATGGCTACGTTTACTTTTCGGTATCAAGCTTCCCGGGGTACGGTAAACTGTCTGGCAGAAAGCTAGATGAGCTTGTAGCGGGAGCAAGGGTTTCTGTCGATGAGAGGAAAAGGGATCCGAAAGATTTTACCCTCTGGAAAAAAGCGGGTGACGATCATATTCTGAAATGGAATTCCCCCTGGGGCTGGGGATACCCCGGCTGGCACCTGGAATGCTCGGCGATGGCAATGAGGTATATAGGCGAGACGCTGGATATCCACGGGGGCGGGCTGGATAACATATTTCCACATCACGAATCTGAGATAGCTCAGAGTGAAGGAGCTACCGGAAAACAGTTCGCTCGGTTCTGGCTTCACAATAACATGGTTACCGTTGATGGGCAGAAGATGGGCAAGAGCCTCGGGAATTTTACTTATCTGAAGGACATATTCCAGAAGTACCACCCCATGGTTGTCAGGCTCTACATTCTCAGAAGCCATTACCGCAGTCCGCTTGATTTTTCTGATATGGGCCTCGATTCAGCAAAGAGCGGTTTTGAAAGACTGACAGCCTTCCGGTCCCGGCTTGACCACCAGGCATTCGAAACCACCATAGAACCCTCACCTGAAACCGCTGTTCTTATTGAGGATGCAAAGTCGGCATTCCTTGAATCCATGAACGATGATCTTAATACTCCCGGTGCGCTGGCTTCCATCTTTGATCTTATCAGGGCAGGCAATGCTGTTCTTGACAGAAATGATATCCCTGAAGACAGAGCTGCTCTTGCCTGTATACTGGACTCCCTTGCCGGTGATATTCTTGGTCTTGATCTGACCGGCGGTAATTCCTCAGCTGCGGACACTGCTGAATTATGCAGGATACTGGCTGAGACAAGAGGGATACTGAGGGAGAATAAGATGTTCGAGGCTACAGACCTTATGCGTGACAAACTTGAGGCGATAGGGTATACAGCCAAAGACCTGACCGGTGGAAAAAGCGAAATCACCAGGAAATAAATAGGGACGGAGGTAATTAGAATTTCTAATTACCTCCGTCCCTATTCACCGTCCCCATTCTATCCCCTGAACTCTCTTAGGATGAATAAAGGTAATGGAGAGAATTTGTATCTTTACAGCTTTAATCCTCTTTTGACGCGGACAATCACGTTCTAATTGATATACGGATTGATTCTTTACCAATTTTGTATTGATTTAGAATCTGATTACTTCGGAGATATTCGGGTGGCAGAGAAGTATTCAAATGAATCTTAAAGTACATTGTGAAGTAGGAAGGAACAGACGAGACTGCAAAGGGATACGCAGTTATTCCTCCAACAGATCGAGAACCCTCCTGAGCAGGATCTTCTCATCGTTTATATTATTAATATCCAGCGGAAGTGTTGACAGAGCATCAATATATGCTCGGATAATGGTCGCCTTGGTTATCCTCTGAGACCTGTGCTGCCTGTCTCTATTCTGTGTTATGGTTCGAACGATTCTTGTTAACAGCTCCTCCTGATCGGGTCTTACAGGAACGGTCAATCTGACGCTTGGGCTGCATTGATTCTGTATATCAGAGATCTTTGATATTAGCCCCGATGATTTCTTTGTATCAGTTTTCATATCAACCTCCGGGGTGAAGATATTGTCTTTGACATTCGGAGTCAAGTGAAGTATGAAATTCCATAGTTATGAATTTAGGGTATTGACGCAGGGTTAGAAACGTTGTAAGGTTCTATTAATGAAGACTAGACAAAGGTAGTTAAGGATTGTATTGAT
>JAIOSX010000024.1 GCA_021107345.1 Candidatus Aegiribacteria sp. | reverse complement strand
CGGCTTATCGAATACAATGCCGGAAACCTCGATCTCTCCGAAGCTTATGCCTGTTTTCGAGGTTATCCACATTATCAGCATGCCAATGGCAATTCCTATACCAGTACTGATAACCGCTATCCAGAAAGCTTCAAGGACAACCATGGTGGTTATTGTTCCTGTCCTGGTTCCTACAGCTTTCATAACACCGAATTCGTACATCCGCTCATATACTGACATGAACAGGGAATTCACTATTCCAAAAACGACCAGGCCGAATAGAATTGCGGCCATTATTGCCATACTGATATTGATCATACCGAGCATTGTATTCACCTGTGGTGCCAGTTCCGGCCAGCCAAGGGCACTGTTGCCGAAAACCCGGAATCTGTGCCAGAAGGCAAGTGACGTATCAGCTCCCATTTCCGCCTGCGGGAATCTGACAGCGATTTCATGGATTTCCCCCGGTATGCCAAGCATTCCTCCCGCAGTGTTGAGATTTATGAAAGCTGAATACCTGTCGAGATTATCGTTACCAAAACGGCATATACCAGATACGAAGAACATGCTGCTCGAAAGCCCGCTTCCTGCCTGAGCAACTGTGATAACGATCACATCACCAGTCCCTGCGTTCAGGTCATCCGCCAGTTTGCATCCGATAATGAGTTCTGTGCTGTCCCCGCTGAGGTAAGAGCCTTCGGTGATGGCGGCTTCCAGCATTGTGACATCCGGGTCGGTTTCACTGTCAACACCTACCAGTGTAACCGGTTTAAGCTCTGTAGTTGATGTTACCGATGCCGGGGAGAGTATCCTGGCAGTGTAACAGCTGACGGTTGAGTCCAGTTCCAGCATGGAAAGAGTGGAATCGGGTCTTTTGACTATCAGGCTGATGTTCCGGGTATCAAGAAAACCATCTCTGTGGATCTGGGCATCTCCCATCCAGGATTCAGTTGTTGTCTGTACCATATGAGTACTCATGCCCTGCATAAGAGCCTCCGTGAACATCATTGATCCCAGACCCAGCCCGACTGCGAACCCGGTGATCAGTGTTCTCCTGCGATTTCTCCAGATGATCTTCCAGGCGAATTTCACAAGCCTGCTGAACATGTCAGACCGTCCTCAGCGCTTTCGCAGCTTTTGTATGTGCAGCCTTCAGAGCAGGGAGAAAACTGACGGTGGAGGCCGTAATGATCACGCAAATGGCAGGTATCCAGTAACATTCCGGTGTTATTGATGCTATCATCTCGCGGAAGACGGCGCCCCCGTAATCAAGGGGTGGTTTCATTACCAGCCCATGCTTTGAAAGGAAAAGAAGACCGGCTGTACTCAGAGTACTGCCCGCGATTACGCTTATGATGCCCATTATGTTGGCTTCGAGCACGATCATCCTGACGATGAACCCCGGCCTTGTTCCGAGGGCTTTCATTACGCCGAATTCACGTCTTCGCTCAAGTACCATCATGAGAATCGTATTGAGCACTCCCATCGCCGCCACAAGCACTATTATGAATATCATTATCTTGAGGCTCGCCTCATCAGCCTTCATACCGTTGTAGAATTCCCTTGCGAAAGTTTTCCAGGAATCAGTTTCAAGGTTTCCTCGGGAAAGCCCCGCAGATATTTCCCCTATGAGTTCGTCAACTGAGCCCAGCGAAACGGTCATGACCGCTATCTCGTGGACATTTCCCTGTAGAGCGAAGAGGATCTGGGCATCGGACATGGTTATGTAGCATGTGTTTCTATCGATATCGGCATTGCCTGAACTGACAATTCCCCGGATTACATACATTCTGTCAGCGCTGCTGCCGTCAGCTGCCTGCGAAAACATGACAAGGGAATCACCCACTGAAGCTTCAAGAATGATAGCTAACTCTTTTCCAAGTATGATCTGGCCGGTTGCTGCATAGGAAGTGTCAGCTGCGGAAGCTGTCAGCATTTGCCCGCTTACTAATTTATCGGAGAAATTTGTTGCTGCCTCTTCCATCACAGGATCAACTCCAATAACTGAGGCGGCTGCTGAATTTGTGAATACACTGCCTGAACCTTCCCCCCGGGGTCTGACTGCCAGGAGGGCTCCGGAGTAGATCCTCGGTGCCCATACTCTGACTTGGGGAATTGAATCCAGTAAGTCGCCCACTGTCTGATATTCGTTGATCGTTGAGTAGATGGACGGGTCATCCAGATAACCTTCGTGGTGCACCTGGATCTGACCGGTTCTGTTGTTTGTGAAGAACATGATTATGCTGCTGTACGAACCGTTCATCCACCCGATGGAAAGGGAAGAGAGAAAGAAGCCGCCTGTCATGGTCAGAAGGGTGAGGATGGTTCGTCTTTTCTGACGGAAAACGTTTCTCCATGCGAGTTTCAGAAGCATATCACTCGCCGGACTGCAGGTTTCTCAGTGAGAAGATGTCGCTGTCCACGCCCCGGTCGAATTCAGCATAGGACCAGACGATGGTTGTACTCTGTCCTTCTTTGTCTGCGGGGATGACCTGCATATTTGTGGGTATTGTTCTGCCGTCGATTTCCTGTATATCCGAGTAGGTTACGGTTTTTATAAGATCACCATGACTGTCGTAGTACTTTTCCCACAGGGGTATGGTATCAGAAGTTCTGACTGCGAACACGATGCTTGACCAGACTACCGCGGTTGACGATTTTGGAAACAGTTCGATGTACACCACACCTTCCTCAGTGTCTCCTGTGAGGGCAGTATCGGTTGTATAGGAGTACGTGTAATCCTCCGCGTAGGTAATCTCTCTGACTATATCGTTGTTTGTGATGTCCGATCCCATCCACGAACCTGCCATCATAGATGGCGGTATCCTTACAGTGCTGTTGGTGTTTGGAAGGTAATTCCACATTTCTGAACCTATCCTCAGGGATGCCATTCCGGATTCTCTTGATGGGGAGAGTATCCTGATGAATGTTTTGTCAATTCCTTGAGACCATGCCTTCATTGTAAGTGTTCTTTCCCAGTGAGGTGTTACGATCTGCATCGACATTTCAGCGTAACTGTCATTGCTTCTGTAAAGCTGATCCAGTGAATGCACCAGCTCGTCGATTGATGGCTGGCAGATGCCGGTGAATAAAAGACCCGGGATGAATGACAGGCTGACAAGGAGTATTAGTGATCTCATTTAATCCCCCTTTCGGGAACCAGTCCTGTGAAAAGGATTTCAAGCATTTTCTCAAGGGATTCAAGCATTTGTTCAGGGGTTCTTTCCTCATCGGCAGCGTACCACATGATGGCGGTTGTGATTATTCCGTATATCGCCAGAGATGCATGCTCGATATCCGTACCGGATTTGAGCTTCTGTTTTTCAGCTAACTCAAGGAGTATCCTGCCAAGACCGTCGATAAGAGTCAGATCCTGCCTTACAAACCCGCTCCTGAGGCAGGAATCACTGTACCATGCTTCCCGCATCAATTCCCGGAGAAGTCTTTTCGGATATATGGACATGTTCTTCATGAAAGTATTTATATACAGCTTCACACTTTCTAATGCTGTGAAGGATTCCGGGATTTGAAAATCATCATCCAGAACTCTTGACGTATCCTCGGCGGTGATTGCCAGTATCAAGGTGCTTTTCGAATCGAAGTAATTGTATACGGTACCTACAGCTACTTCAGCCTCTTCAGCGATTTCCTCTATTGTAGTTTCATCGAAACCGCGGTTGAAGAACATATCCCTGGCTGCTTCCAGTATCGCCCTGCGAGCACGTTCCTTCTTGATCTCTCTCAATCCCATGAATAACCTCCAAATATGAATACATTCAATAATGCAACATATTCAGAAATTGTCAATCCTTCCTTTGCTTCATGATTGAATCAAGGAAACTTCCTACACGACGCATTACTATTCTTCCGTCGAAGATATCCGCAATACCATCGAAATCCGCAGTATGTTTCAATGCGTTATTCTGCCAGTCCGAAAGAATTTCCCGGATGACTCTGGCGATACTCATCGTCTCCGGTTCCGACGTATAGCCTGCATGGAATCTTTTTACGTACCCGGTCATGGAACCTTCAGGTGCTATTGCAAGAATCGGCTTTCCGGATCGGAGGTATTCCGCGGTTTTTGACGAGTTTTTGACTTCGCTTCCCGGAAGCGGCGAGAGACATGCCAGTAATACATCCGCTTCCATCTGATACTTCAGTACTTCCGAGAATGGCACAACACCTGTTATTATGAGATTGCTGCTGATTCCATATTCTTCGGCAAGGTGTCTGAATCTGGGTGCAAGGTTTCCAATAAGCTGAAGCTTCAAAGGAGCATCCGGCCATTTTTCAAGAACTTCTCTTATCCCCGCAAAAATGTATTTTGGACTATGCTCCCCCCAGAAATTTCCGGTGAAAGTCAGGAGCATATAATTCCTGGTTGAATTATCGCTGTATTCGGGAATTGCAGTTTCCGGATCATATCCATTGTCAAGCGTCTCGGCGGCGGGACAGTTATCACCATATTCTTTTCGGAAATAGTTCACCGATTCAGGAGTGGATGCAAGAATTCCATCTGCATGCTCTACTATAAGTTTCTCCAATGCTTTTTCCATGCGGAGATTGAGTCTGCTGTTCCAGGAAGTATTGGAATCATATATCCAGAGATCACCGAAATAGGCCACATGAGGAATGTCCGTAATCCGGCTGAGTACCCGTGCAAGGATATGTGTCGAATGATGCGGACCATGCGAGATGATAAGATCAGCCTGCTCACGCTCAATCAATCCTGTTCCTGCAGGAAGAAGAAGGGGTAGCCAGGTAATAACCCTGTCCGGCACGAGAAGGTAATTATGAATCGCATGACGCAGGAATCCTCCTCCTTCCGGAGTCCCGGCGTACTCGGCCGGTTGTGCTGACTCTTTTCCTCTCCTCAGATGTGAAAGAACCTGCATGGGGTCAGGATGAAACACCTTTGTGACCTTGATATTCTCAGGGAGTCTGTCACACAAAGAGTGATCCATCGGCATTATGCCGCTCTGGTTGCTGGCGGTAAGAGGGAGTACTTCCCACCCGCAGGAAGGCAGATACTTGACCATGTTCATTATGACAGGTGTAGCGCCGCTCGTCTGAGGGGGGAATGTGTAAGTCAGAAGAACTACCTTGCGCATTTTCCTGATCTTTCTCCTGCTTGTACAGCGAAACAACATCTCATAAAGAACTTCCCTGATAAACTTCTGTTTTCAAACGAACATATATGTATGTAATTAAACAGCAAATATATGCTTGACTTCCAGTCACTAAGAATATAATAAATCGCATATCATTATCCAGCGGCGTGCAGGAGACTCACTATATGTTTCAGTGTCATGTTAGATTCAATAGTCTGAACCTGCAGAACCATATATGGCATTCTGTACGAGGTCAGCCATAATGCCTGACAGTTTCCGATTACTCACTACTAATGAAAATGCATGGAAGTAGATATGAAAGTAAGCGTGATCATACCGGTTTATAACGCAGAGCAGTTTTTGAAAATTGCTGTAATGTCCGCTCTCGATCAGGCCGAAACGGCTGAAGTAATACTGGCTGAGGATAATTCAGCCGATGACAGCCTTGATGTATGCAGATCCCTGGAAAAGGAGTATCAGCGTGTATCACTGGTCCGCCATCCTGATCTGGAAAATCACGGGGCTGGAGCAACCAGGAATCTGGGAGTGAGAAATGTAACCATGGAATATCTTGCATTTCTTGATGCAGATGACTTCTATCTTGCTGATCGATTCAAGGTTGCCGCAGAGTTGTTCAGCGAATATGAGAATATTGATGGAGTATATGAAGCCATAGGGGTCTGCTTTGAGGATGAAGAAGCCGAAAATAGATGGATTTCCTATGAGAATAGCGATATTACAACATTGTCTGAATGCGTTTGTCCGGATAAGCTTTGCGATTTGCTTCTGGAAGGGGGGAATGGGACATTCTCCCTTGACGGACTTACAGTAAAGAGAAGCATATTCAAAAAGTGCGGCTATTTCTTCGAGAATCTCATATTGCACCAGGATACAGCAATGACTATCCAGATGGCTCAGTTTGGAAGTTTGCATCCAGGTCGACTTGACGCACCGGTTGCCATGAGGAGGGTTCACAGCGGAAACAGGTCTATATCCAATTATGACCGAAATTACACAAGCAGCCTCATGTGGAAAACTCTCTTTGAATGGTCAATAGAAAACAGAATACAGATTGTCAGGATAACAGCTATTTTTCTTCAATATCTGTATTTTATACGCTGCAATGTTATTGACAGACGGTCGGGGAATAGAATAGACCTTCGGCAATTGCGTATACTGATTCTTGAAACACTTAAGCATCCGATTCTGTCTGCCAGAGCACTCAAAGAGCATTTCAGAAGAAAGATCGTCTGATGAATCATAACAGTCTGCACTTCCCTTCTATATACTTGACACCCGGAAATTATTCAGAATTTGCCGTAACTGAAAGGACATGATCATTCCCAGAAGAATTGTCTTTGTAATGCTCGGTAAAAAGGATTTCCATTCGGGAGGTTACGGTTTCAACTTCAGAATGGTGGAATACCTCAGGTCTCACGGTATTGAAGTGGAAATAATTCACTTCACAACTGCTCCCAAAGGTCTTCCCTTGAAATGGGTAAGTGCATCCAGATACATCTGCAGAGAGATCCGGAACAGGAAACCTGATCTGGTAATTGTAAGTAAAAGCTATCAGTACGTACCTCTGCTCCGTCTGATGAGTACATTCATGGGTATCCCGGTGGTTTATCTTATGCATCATCTCGAATGGAAGGACCTCCGGAATAAACTCAAGGCATTCATGTATAGAATGTATGTGAGATGGCTGCTTGGAATGGCGTGCCGGGTCTGGGTTAACAGCAGAAATACGGGGGAGGCAATAGAAGGCATGGGAATTTCTTCGGATCGTATCAGGCTGATAAACCCCGGTTTTGAGAAAAACCCCGAGTCTCAGCCGGATCGTTCCGGTCGCAATGGCCCCGTGAGGCTGCTGTGCGTGGGCAGTATCTCTCCAAGAAAGGCTCAGCATCTGCTGGTAAAGGCCTGTACTTATCTTGAACGGGGAAGTTTCGAGGTCGAATGCGCTGGAAGCACTGAATCGGATGAAGAGTACGCTGCCGGTATACTGGCTATGATAAGGGAAGAAAACCTGTCAGATTTCATCCAGGTTTCAGGAGAGCTTGCGCCGGAAGAGCTTGTCAATGCGTACATGAGGGCTGATATACTTGTTCATCCCTCCAGCTGGGAAGCCTTCGGCATGTCCATTCTCGAGGGGATGTGGTATGGATTGCCGGTAATCGCTTCAGATATCGCCGCCATACCGGAACTGGTTCATCACGAGAAAAACGGTCTCCTTACATCCCAGGGAAATGCCGAGGAACTTGCGGATGCGTTGAACAGCCTGATAAGGAACAGGAACCTCAGGCTGCAGATGGGTAGGGAAAGCCGTATGTTCGCCGAAAGTATGAACGACTGGAATGATACCGGGAAGGAATTCATGGAACTCGTCATGACTGCAGCTAAGGAGCGATCCAGTGAATGATCTTTGTGTCATGAAGTTCGGCGGAACATGCCTGGCAACCGAAGAGGACAGACGGAAATCGGTAGATCTCTGCATAAGGGAACTTGAATCGTGTCGCAGGGCTGTTATTGTTGTTTCCGCAATGGGCAGAATAGGGGATCCCTATTCAACGGATTCCCTGCTGGAACTTGTATCATCCCCGATTCCCCTTGAAAAATCCTGCCTTATGGCCTGCGGAGAAATAATATCCGCAGCTGTTTTCGCAGACATGCTCAGACAGGGAGGAATCTCAGCAAAGGCAATTACCGGCTGGAATGCCGGGCTGCGTACCGATGATCAGTATTGCGGAGCCGAACTGGAATCGGACGAAAAGTAAAACCTGAAAGCGTTACTAAAAAAGAATGACTGTGCAGTTGCGGCCGGCTTACAGGGAATGAGCAGCAATGGAACCGTATCAACGCTCAGACGGCGGGGCAGCGATATTTCAGCGACAGAAATCGCCGCGGATCTAAAGGCAGATGAGTTGATACTCTTCAAGAAGATAGATTCGGTTTACACTGCAGATCCTGAAAAGGTTCCAGGATCCGTTAAAATAGACAGGATAAGTGCTGAGGACATAAGACAGCTGGCATGGCTTGGAGCTGAGGTTGTGCACCCCAGGGCTTCGGAAATAGCAGGTGATGCAGGCATCAGGATCAGTGTAAAATCTCATAGTACCAGTAAGCCGGTCACCATGATTGAACCTTTTGTCATCAAACGCGGAAAGTACATAACCGGTGTGGCATCGGGCTCAGATGCGGCTCAGTTCAGACTCATGACAGACAATTGCAATTCAATGCATGAATTCTATTCACGCGCTTTCGGCCTTGTCGCGGATGCAGGCGTTTCCATGGATATGTTCAGCGTTTTTGATGCGGCAGCAATGTTCACCGTTCCACTGGAGGACGAAAAGAGGGTTTCGGAAGTCCTGTGCAATAAAGGAATAGTTTTCGAGACAATATCTCCCTGCGCAAAGGTTTCAATCGTGGGAGCCGGTATGCACGGGATAAAAGGTGTTATGGCGAGGTTTTCCTCTGCCCTTGATAAAGCGGGTATCGATATGCTTCAGACTGTCGATTCACACGCCACCATTTCAGCGCTGGTTCTTCTGAAGCAGAGGGATAAAGCCCTGAGGGCTCTTCACAGGGAGTTCCTTGAACAATGACGCTTCTATCCGTCATCATACTGGCCGTTATCCAGGGGCTTACCGAATTCCTGCCGGTTTCAAGTTCCGGCCATCTAGCCCTGGCCGGGATGATAATGAAAGTCCCGGAAGGGGATATGACCTTTGAGATTGTGGTTCATCTGGGTACACTCATGGCCGTACTTGCCGTATACATGAGGGATCTGTCGGAGCTTGTTGCAGGTGTATTCAGAAAAAAGAGAGAATCGCTGATTCTAGCAGGTCTGCTTATCATCGGTTCCATCCCCGCCGCCCTGGCAGGATTTCTCCTTGCGGATTCTATCGAGAGAGCCTTTAACAGCCCGGTTTTAGTCTCGGTAATGCTGCTGGTAACCGGCTGCGTTCTCTTCAGTACAAGGTTTATGAAAAGAGGAAACAGGGATAACCCCACTATCACCGGAAGCTTCATTGTAGGAATCTCCCAGGCAATGGCTCTGCTTCCGGGCATCTCGCGGTCAGGATTTACAATTTCCACAGGTCTTTTCGCGGGGATAAGACGGGAGAAGGCTGCCCGATTCTCTTTCATGCTCTCAATTCCTGCCATCGCCGGTGCTGCCGTGCTTAAGCTGGGAGATGCCGGATCCAGCGGTATCGATTTTTCTCTGATGATTACGGGATTTATGATCTCCGCGATTACCGGTTACCTGGCTCTCAGAATCCTGCTTAAATTCCTGAGAGCAGGGAGATTCTCGGTTTTCGCATGGTACTGCTGGCTGCTTGGGATGTCCGGTCTGATCGTTTCTCTGTCGGGAGGCTGAGATGCAGTACCTTCTGTTCTCCATTCTAGCGGCTTCTAACCTGACCGGCTGGCGTGACGGTTATTCTTCAGGTAATTGGGAATACGCTTACAATCAGGCGGAGATTGCCATTGCAGACGACTCCACAGGTTCCGATGCGTGGGCGGCTCTGGCTTTTTCCGCCAATGTCCTTGGATATCATGATGAAGCAACGGAATTTGCCCGGAAAGCGGTAGAACTGGATTCACTTTCAGCCATGGCCTGGGGGGCCCTGGGCAGGTCCTGTTCGGACAGTACGGAAGAATCGCTGAGTTTTTTTCAGACGGCACTTGAATACGATTCAACCCTGATTCTTGGCCTTGTCGGGAAAGCTCACTGCCTGATGGTTCAGGAGAACTATTCCGATGCCCTTGAGATACTTACAAGTGCGATGCGCATTGATTCCTCCTGGATTTCAATCTGGCTCAAAACATCCGAGATATACAGATACCAGCATGAATTCGAAAAGGCGCTGGTCTGCGTGAATACGGCCCTTGGGCAGTGGCCGGTGAATAAACAGCTGTTGTTCGAAGCGGGCTGGATAATGGAACTTACAGGCAAGTACCAGGCTGCGGAGATGATCTACAGAAAAATAGCCGACACTTATCCGGATGATACAGGCAGCCTTATCGATCTTGGGTTATTGCTTGAAAGCCAGGCTAGATACGGCGAAGCTGTCAAGGCATACAGGGAACTTGGAAGAAGAAACCCTGAGAATTACTGGTGTCTTGGAGAGATCGCTGTATGTCTTGAAAATGCAGGCAATACCGATGCAGCCCGCAGAAGCTATCTGGACGGAATCGAGGTAAACCCTGATTATTCATTTGCCCAGTACAGGCTGGGCCTCATGGCTGAGGACAATGGAGATATTGAAGAGGCAATTCGGTGGTATAGTGAATGCACTGAATCCGACAGAAGCTTTATTGATGCCTGGATAGCCATTGGTCTTCTGTACGAGGATATGGGAAACTATACCGCTGCCGAAACCGTTTACCGCAGAGTCCTTGAGATCGATCCCGCATACTCCTGGACATGGGGAGAACTGGGTCTGGTTCTTGAGCAGCTGGGGGAGTTCGAGGAAGCAGGAGAGGCTTATGAGAATGGGGTAGCAGTTGACAGCGAGTATTTGTGGGCATGGGAACAGAGAGGAATTCTCTTCGAAAACAATGGAGATCTGGAAGCTGCCGCCGCCTGGTACAGGAGAGCGGTTACCGAAACCGTTTGTCCCGGAACATGGCTGCTGGGGGAACTGGGATTTGTATTGGAACAGTTGGGGAGCACTGACAGTGCCGCTGTTTATTACTCCGAAGCCATTTCTGTTGATTCCGCCTACATTTTCGGGTATCAGCGGCTGGCACCGCTTCTCGCGCAATCGGGGAACACTGAAGAAGCTCTTGCCCTCTGGTGCAGTTACATAGAAGCAGGAGGGTTTGAAAGCACCTCATTATGCGAGAGAGTTCTCATCTACGAACGTACGGGCAGAGATGATGAAGCCGATAGTCTCGCAGTATTGATAGCGGATGACTATCCGTATGCATGGATAGACCTGGCCTGGACATACTCTAAGGTAAATCCTGAGATATCCTTTCAACTAGCCGTGAAGGCGGAAGAAGAAAGCGTAGGCGATGATCCGGAGTTCTGGTTACTGATGGCCGGTCTTTACGCTGAGCTTGGTGAAAAGGATGAAGTTGAAAGAAGTTATGAAGTCGCTTCTGTTATCGCTCCGGACAGCATTGATGTCTGGCTGGAGTGGGGGTACTTTCTTTTTGACGAAGGTAAAGATGAGGAAGCAGCCGAGATGTACAGACAGGCTATTGAACTTGACAGTCTTTCTTTCAGCGCCTGGAGCAGTCTCGGAGAAGCACTCCTGTTCTCAGATCAGTATGACGATGCTATGACTGCCCTTGAACGATCTCTTGAGCTGAATCCCGGTTTTTCGTGGGTTTATGCATACATGGGCCTGGTCCATGAGCAGAAAGGCGATTCGGACAGCGCCATGGATTACTATTTCCAGGCTCTCAGCGTTTCTCCCGGTTACGATTACGCGGAAACAAGGATAAGGGGCATAACCGATAGAGGGTTCGATCCTGAATGGAACCGGAGAGAAGCAAGGCGGTTCAATGTAACGCTGTACGTTGATACCAGGGTTGATAACGGGAATGTAAGGGAAAGAAAGTATTCTACCGGGCTTGAGATTTCCTTCGAGTATGACACCAGAGGCAGCGATGTATCTCTTGAAATGGATTACAGATTTATTGAAACTTCCAAGGATTACGAGAGTGACTATACCTGGACAAAGATAACCATGTCCCTGGAAAGAGTATTGTCGAAGCATTTCACTGTAAGTGCAAGCAGCTCATGGGACAGGCAGCCTGGAACTGTCAGGCCATGTCAGATTAGCTCTTACCTTTCCTTTGCATATACGGAATGGCTGAATGACTGGCTCTGGTTATCTCCCTCTCTGGGTATTGGACAGGTAAACACCCATTGGGCTTCCGGTCTTGAGAATGATAGGACCGACAGAATCACTCTGTATGGCTCCATGTCATTATGGATCAATGATGATGAATCACCTTTGCCATCATTATGGCTCTGGGGGAACTTCTATATTCCTCCTGATGATCCTGATAACACTCTTTTGAACGGACTTGCTGAACTTACATTTGAGATGTGGGATCCCTTGTCATTGACGATGGGATACAGTGTGGGATACGAAAGAACTCCCGTTTACGAGTATTGGGAGAAATACGATACTGAATTCTACTCCAGACTGAATCTGAGGCTGTTCTGATGCATTCCGTAATACTGATTATCCTTCTTTCTGTTTTGCCTGAAAACCTTCAGCCCTGGTATGCAAGCTGCTCGGAGGGCGACTGGGGAGCTGCCGCAGAAAAAGCTGGAGCTGTATACGCTGCTGATTCTACCGATACCGAAGCACTTGCGGCGATGATCATTGCCACAGTTCTGGAGTATGATCTTGATGCAGACGCTGGAATTGCAGCAGAATCTTTCCTTCCGGATTCCCGATCCTCACTTACCCTGACAGCCCTGGGCTTACTTTTGATGTCTGGTACAGATTCATTTCTGGAAGACGCTGAGGATCAGCTGATGGGAGCCGTCCTGCTGGATGAGAATAATGTCCTGGCCTTCTATCTGCTGGGAACCCTCAAAGTGGAGTATGACAGTATGGAATCAGCTCTGCAGTGCTTCAACGAAGCCCTCTCCCTGGACCCCGGTTTTCAGCCGGCTCAGCTTGAAGCAGCACGGTTGTACCGCGATAATGAAGACTACGAAAAAGCACTTGATGGATTCAGGATAATCATGACATCGGACTCCTATCCCGGACTGCTCGCGCTGGCCGACTGCATACTGCTGATGGATAGAATGGGAGAGCCCGGAGAACTGGACAGTCTTGAAAACGCGCTCATGCGAGCTGATTCTTCAGCATGGATATACCTGGCACAAGAGCAGCTCGGCAGAAGACCGGATATTTCTCTGACGGCTGCTGAAAAGGCGGTTCAGATATCCGGCTTTGGATCTTTTTCTGCTGATCTTGCACGGATATTTCTCGAGCTGAACGAATATGGAACAGCAATCCATATCTCTTTGAATCTTCTTGAAAATGCTGCAGCTGACAGCACGGAAGTTCTTGAAATCCTTGGAGTCGCTTATCACGGAAATCATGAGATCAACAGGGCCGAACGGATATTTCTGACCCTTCTTGATAATGATCCCCTGTCTCTATCGGCTCTATTATACCTTGGTGATATTGCTGAACAGGAAGCCAGAACTGAGGATGCTGTTGATTACTATCTAAGAATTCTCGAGCAGGATGTTTTTAACAGTGAAGCAAGAAGACGGTTGAGAATGATTGGCGGGGATTCCTACTACGTGGAATCCACCACTGGAACAGTAATGGGTTTCAGCGCGTACACCGCGGCGGATATTTCAATCGAACGCGGAAACCGGGCTTTGCTTGAGTGGGGCGGCAGCGCCAGCTTATCGTACAGGTTCGATCGCAGGGGAACTTCAGCTGATGCGACTTTCGGTGGAAGATCCGTCACATGGGAGGAGATATACGGACTCAGAAGGGATACTCTCAATACCAACAGGGGATGGGCAAGACTGGGATTCGATTACTGGTTTCATGACAGCTATTACCTGGAAGCCTCCTCATACTGGGACAGACAGATGTACACCGAGCGCCCCTGGCAGATAAGTTCCTACTGCGCGGCTGGTTGGCAGAAATGGATTCTTACCTGGCTCTGGTTCTCACCAAAACTGGGGTTTGGTTCTGTCAATGCACGGTGGACCTCAGGCGAGGGAGAAATGTATACAAATGATCTCTCTGTCTTTGCCTCCGCAGGCTTGAAGTACAGTAAACCCCACACATTCATACGGGAGGCGGAGATTTCGGGTGACGTATATTTTCCGCCGGACAATCCGGAGAATTTCATCTCCCGGGGAAGCGTATCACTTGTTTTCAGAACATGGAGCCCACTGTATGTGAGCATAGGCTACAACGTGGACTACACGAGAGCTCCTGAAATATCGACCTGGGAAAAATTCAACACCAGCTTCACAACCTCGATTAACTTTAACCTGTTCTGATACTCTGCGACTAACCTCAGGGGTGGATATCCTGGGGACATCTTCAGCTCTCTTCGCTGTTATAATAAGTGTGCTGCTTCATTTATTTGATGACGATCATTGACTTTATCAGTATGTGAAATTAGCATTCTGCCCTTGAAGTTCTATTCTGACTCCTGCAGGAGAATCGGGAGCCTGATGACCTTCCTTATGCTGACATGTTCTCTGGCTTAAGTTAACTCCATCATGCCAGTGATTACTCGATCCGTTGACAGCCGCTGATTCTCCATGGAGGGTGAGTGTAACAATCCCATGAGGCATGTTGAGATATTCCGAGAAGTTCTCAGGTTTCGGCGCAAGATAGTAAGTATCGGACTCCCCGTATTGGTGAGCCAGGGGTCACTGATTGTATGGGGCTTTTTCTCTATTCTGGTGATCCGTATACTGCCTTCGGAAGCATACGCAGCCTATTCGGTTGCCAGGAGCGTGCAGATATTCAGCGTAATGCTCGGTGGCAGTTTCGTCATGCAGTCCATAGTCAAATACATCTCAGAAGATAATTCCGATAGAGAGAGAAAAATAGCAAATGCTGGTATTGTGCTGGCTATGGCAATGGCGGTACTGATTGCTATCCTGCTTGTATCTACCGGCAATCTTCTGCAATCATTTTACTCGGAGATCGACCTGAGAGGTATACCGATGGCTCTGGCCATACTGGTGATCACGAGTACGGCCTCCATGTTACCTCAGAACCTTCTGGCAGCAAGGCACAGGACCAGGGAGATAATGTGGTCCCAGATATCTTCCACAGTAGTCCGTATCCTGGTAGTATCAGTGTTCATACTGACCGATTCCCTGAGGTCCCCGATTCAGATATTCGAAGCTATGATAGCCGGCAATCTGGCCTCCATGATGGTGGGCTTTATTTTCGTGAGGGACATGGTGAGTTTTTCGCTGGGGCTTGAGAAGGAGCACATCAAGATGCTTTTCGGCTTTGCAGTCGTGTCTCTTGGTGCCGGTATCGCCGGGAATATCTACACCAGAACGGATATCCTTCTGCTTGGCAAAATGGTGGCGGATACGGAGGTTTCCGGTTACGCTGCCAGCAGAACGCTGACTGCTCTGGTTGACAATATCAACATGGCCGCCAAGATTGTGGTCCTGCCACTTTTCTCCAGAATGTGGAACCAGGGACAGAGGGATCAAATCGTCAAACGAGTCATGTCCACTATTCTGATAATCAGTCTTATACAGCTGCCGGCAATAGTGTTGTGTGCCGGTTTTCCAGGAAGAGTGCTGCATACATTATATGGAGGAAAGTACGATGCTGCCTGGCCGGTTCTGATGATTCTGGGATTCATTACTGTTATCAAGCCCTTTGGAAGTATCTTCTCCTGCATGTCAGTGGCTATTGGTAAACCGTCCTACTCACTTTACAGCGTGCTGACATCCGCTAGCATCAATGTGGGAATGAACCTGCTCTTGATACCCAGGTATGGAGGACTTGGTGCTGCTCTGGCAACCGGGTTATCGATTATTCTAGGTGCTCTGGTGGTTATAATACTGTCCCTTCGTCAACTCAGGAGGGGCCGTCCCGGAATGCAGTATCTCAACAGCCACTGAAACGTCTTGCCCGAAGGACTCTTACGGACAGTTGAAGATGACATTCAAGACGGGGATTCCATCAGATCATTGTAGTACCCGGCCAGCTTCAGGACCTGCTTTCGGGTATTGAATTCCCGCTCCACCTTTTCACGCCCGGTACGTCCCATTCGTGACCATGTATCGGGAGTTTCCAGGAGCTCTCTTAAAGTATTCTCCAGTGCTTCAGAATCACGCTCCGGCACCAGCTTTCCTGTGATGCCCTCTTCAACAAGTTCCGGAATGCCGCTATGAATGGTCGCCACGATTGGCAGCCCCAAAGCCATAGCTTCCATGAGTACCACCGGAATGCCTTCTTGATCGCCGTTTGCTGCAGTGACGCTGGGTGTTATAAGAATGTGAGAATTTTCCAGGAGTTCCAGTATCCGATCCTGGGGCATCCATCCAACCAGCTTTATGCACCCGGACGCTCCCAGTTTCTCCACAAGTTTCCTCATGTCCTCGAATAGCTCGCCATTGCCCGCGATGGTGTATCTTAAACGGGGATATTCACCCATCAGGGCCGCTACGGCTCTGATGCTGTATTCCAATCCCTTTTTCTCAACGAATCGGGCTACACTGACCAGCTCAATGTTTCCTTCTTCATCGAGTATCCTGGGGGTGAAGGTGAACTTTTCGCAGTCAACGCCCATATGATGGACCAGGATCTTATCGGATGGACAGCCAAGCTGTACCAGCCGATGTCTCCACCTCTCGCTAATAGGAAGAAACAGATCTCCCTCCCTGAAGAGTTCATCATAGACCAGTTCCCCTTGTTCTTCCACCCATGTGGTTATATCAAAACCGTGGAACGACGTTACAACCATGTCTGCACCGGCACCTAGTTTCTTCAGCATGATGCCCGTATCACCAAGCACACCGTAATGACAGTGAATAACATCGTAACGTTTGTTGAAGGAGGATGCAAGGTAAAGCAGTCTCAAGGAAGTGGCCGGGCGGCCAAAACGAAACATATCAAGGGACCGGATGGTGGGAAGGGGAGACAACATAAGACCGCGGGCAAGTGCCGGAAGCGCTCCTGCTACTCTTGCGCCCCAACCCTTTGGGGTTGACAGCTTTTTCAGGTGATCGAGCAGCCTGTATGAATCCACATCCGGGTGGATTTTCTCGTCGTCAGACTCCATCGTACTGTAGATGTCCACTGTATGTCCTAGATCAATGAGCCCGGTTATCTGATTGAGTATGAAGGTCTCCGAGAGTGCGGGGAAAGATCTGAGAATAAATGCGATTTTCATGCGTGCGATTAACCCTAGTGTTATGTCAAGTGTCAGATGTTGTATAATTGCGAAGTTATTTGGCGTTTCTGCAAGGCGCGGATGATGGCGCATAGCAGGGCTATGTAACTGAATCCGCAACGCCGCAGGAGCGTCAAAGAACGAGTAGGATACATCATTTGATGCTTGACCTGACACTAGTTAATTCAGGGTAAATCATTCACCTCTTTCCTGTTGATCTCATGTATCGTAAGATACAATCATAGGGAATTTCATAGAAGAATTCCACTTTATCTTTTACACTCTCTGAGCCAATGTCAGTGTCGCAGTCAATTCATTAATTGCCGATCCTGCATGAACCATCCTCCACCGCTGCCCGTCAGGATACATGCAATCGATGAGATATCACCGGGATAATTGTGACCTGATGCATGTTCTGGCGACCAGCAACTATCGACGACGTTGACCGAGCAGAATATAGACCAGTATCTTCGGCTCCGGATGAGAAACAGGGAGAATCCGGATTATTGACCGGTATATGGAGCAGTAGCCGGCGTATGTTGAAGTCCGGTTTTCTATTGACAAGGGAAGTCATCAACGGGATAATGTCTGAGAAAGGTGAGCGGGAGTTTGCCCGACTTGCGAAGAGAAAGAGGAAAGGAGCTGAAAAGAACTGGGAAAGTCAGCTTTTCTGAGAACACTTGTACTGAAAGATGAAACTGGAATATCAAGGATAGTATCTTCAGGTTTTGTTCTGATAGGACTTGTCCTTACAATCTCCATGGTCACCAAGCATTACATGATCGGTGCTTTGCTTCTGGGGGTTCCCGGCATTCTGTTCCTGCTTGCAGGTTCACCAGTAAGGGTTCTCATGTCTGTTCTCGCCATTCAGATTATCCTGACAATAACGCAGCTCAGGGTAGCTTCCATCTGGGTGTTCAGGGCCGACGATCTGCTGACCATTCTCTTTTTGTTGCTGTGGTTTCTCTCCCTTCCCGACAGATCCATGAGTGGAATAAGGATAGGTGCACAGGGAGTGTTCATTATCATATTCCTGGCTCTGTTCGTCGTTTCCGCTTACCGGGGTTACTCAGCAGGTCATGATATGATGTTCATATACAGTCAGGTTAAGACATACGGACCATACTTGCTTTACTTCCCTTTGCTCTGGGTCCTCTCGGATGAAAAGAACTCACGATGGCTCTGGAAGTTACTGCTGATATCAGCGGTGATCAGTGGTTTTATATATACCATCAAGGGATTCATAGGATCGGGAGAGGATGTGTACATCAGGGAAACCACAGGAGTCAGAGTGACAACCAGACAACCCAACGCCATCGGTGCGATCATGCTCCTCTATGTGGGAAGATTGTGGAAGGACTGGAAAGAGCGACCGGCCCTCATTTTTTTAGTACCTGTTCTCATTCTTATGAGCTCGGCCATATTGCTTTCCCAGACCAGGGGGATATGGGGCGGCTGCATCCTTGCCCTGGCGGCTGCATGGATACTGAACCTGTTCAGGAAGAAGGATAATATCAGGATGGGCAGGAAGCTGATTGTTTCCATTACAACACTGGCGGTACTGATTGCCCTCATGGTCTTCGCCATCTCCACCATGGGCATTCTCTCCGCTACAGATATAGCTGAGAGGACAGGTGAGTCCAGCAGTTTCGTGGCCAACACCTCAACCCTTTCCAGACTGTTCGCGTGGAACGCCATACTTGAAGACCTTAGAGGAACCGCCATGATCACGGGCAAGGGGCTCGGGGCAGTATATACCTGTTTCAGACCGGATATAGGTGCTGTAGTAACCTTGTACTACGTAGACAGCTCTTACTTTCAGATCGCCCTCAATATGGGGCTGACAGGTGTCCTGGTGTTTTTGGGAATATTCATAACCACGCTGGTCAGGGCAGCGAAACTCTTCATCAGAACAGACAATCGATTAAGAGCGGGAATATCCATGGGAGTGTTCTGCGCGGTGATCATGCTGCTTTTTGCATCAGGGTTCGCCTCTGTTCTTACCAACTACAGATTCACCATGCTGTGGGCTTTTCTTCCGGCCCTTCTTCAGACAGAGATTATAAGGGAAAAAACCCGATCTATTCCGGGTCTGATTTGATCCTGCTATTGCATGTCAGGGCCGGAGCAGCCTCGTTACCGGGGTTTTCAGTATGCGACCGAAGAAAACGTAAGCTATGCCGGTTGAAGTGGCCAGCATTATACCTATCCCTGCTGCGAGCCATCCTGCCGGGAATACCGCAAGGCTGTCAACTGCAGCTCTGAGTACCGGGCTTAGCGATAAAAGGGCGCTGCTTGCTCCCCAGGCCAGAAGGCAGCCCAGAACAGCCCCGAGAATCATTGATATGAATGACATGAATAAGATCTGAAATGCGAAGATCATCGCAAGCCTGTTGTGGGGAGTGCCAAGGGCCATCAGAACCCCCAGCGCGAAGCGCCTGTTCTTCAGATCGGCAACCAGAGTATGGATGGCGCT
>JAIOSX010000069.1 GCA_021107345.1 Candidatus Aegiribacteria sp. | reverse complement strand
TCCCACCAGGCGATCTGGTAAGGGCTTATATCAGATGGCGCGACTACCTCAAGTGTGTCATTGTTATTAATGTCAGCACAACATACGAAATTCGGATCACCATACTGATCATCAACGTAGAACCTTGTCCAGCTGTCTCCGGATCCATCTTCGTTGCGCCACCATTCAACGCCTCTATACAAGAAAGCGCTATTGGCTCCCAACACATCCATATCCCCGTCAGAATCAATATCACCGGGGTAGGCGCACCAGATTTTCGGATAGTTTTCACTGACTATATGAATATCCCACCCCCCCCCGCTGCCGTCGTTCTCAAACCAGGCTACCTTGTATAAAGTTGTCGAATAATCTCCCTGCGCCAGAACATCCACATCACCGTCACCGTCCATATCTGCCGGAAACGCGTAATGACATCCGCCCAGATTTGAGTTAATCGTATGGCTGATTTTAGAAATACCCAGAATCAGCTTACTGGGAATGACTGTCCATGAAGTCTGAGTCTGGCTTGAGAAAGTGTTTAACCAATAAGGAACAGGGCCGGTTACTCCGGGACCACCGGACCAGTCTATCTGGAATGAAACGCCTGCGATAAGAACAGAACAGTGGGTATAACAGTAACAACAGAAGTATAATACTGTTAATTCCGAATACATTCTTCATTGTGCCGACTCCTCAAACCTGATCCAGCCGATGCGGACATTTATGCTGTCGGGGTGGGTGCCATAATATTGTCCTTTCATATGACATGGGTGGTACTGAAGAATCTATCTCAATTCGATCTTACACGCTTAATATTATGATGCTGCTGTATTTATGTCTGTATTTTCAGTTTAGTATTACATGGACGTAAAGTCAAGGGGAATGGAATAATATACATCCGTCAGCCGAATAATCGACGAGTAGGGAAACCCTTTCCTGACAAGTATGCTATCGATCTTTCAACATTTCATGAATACATGTATCATCAAATCCTGCGACATCTCTGAAACTGCGTTGTCCGAGGATTAAAGATGATTTCCAGATAAAAGAACTGTATTCAAGGTCTTACGATGAGAGCAATAAGTTCATATATTAACCTGAATAGATTTGATATGTATTTCAGGAACCGGCTATTCTGGAAGAGGTTGATTTGAAAGAGAATAAAAAAGGGAAGCGGGTTGTCATTTCCGCATCCGAACGGGTAAGTATGCTTCCGCCGTACCTGTTTGCGCAGATAGACAGACAGAAGGAAGTCGCTTTGAGGAAGGGCATGGAGCTTATCGATTTTGGTATCGGTGACCCTGATTTACCTACACCTTCAGACATTGTGAAGGAAGCCCGGGAAGCTGTTGCCGTACCTTCATATCATAGATATCCAAAGGGTGCCGGAAGTGAGTTTTTCCTTAGTGCGGCGAGGAACTGGATGAGAGAGCAGTTCGGTGTGTCGATTGATGAAGGGATGGATGTGGGAGCCGTCATCGGAACCAAGGAGGGCATCGCCCATGTTCCGATCATCTTCTGCAATCCCGGAGATATCGTACTTGTTCCCAATCCAGGATATCCTGTATACAGGGCGTCGGCCATACTGGCAGATGCAATTCCCGTTGATCTTCCACTGCTAAGGGAAAACGCGTTTGTACCTGATCTTAAATCCTTTGCAAAGGAAGTAATCGACAGCGTCAGGCTGATTTTTCTCAACTATCCCAATAATCCCACCGGAGCTGTCCTCACGCTTGATCAGATGAAGGAAATAGTGGAATGGGCAAGGCGGGAAGATGTCCTGATAGTCAGTGATAACTCCTACAGTCATATAAGATTCGACGGAAAGCCTCCGGTATCGTTCCTTCAAATACCGGGCGCTGAAGATGTATGCCTTGAGTTTCACAGCCTTTCCAAAACATTCAACATGACCGGATGGAGAGTCGGGTTCGTGGCTGGTGGCAGGAATCTTGGTCAGACCTTCATGGGTGCCAAAGAGAATATCGATTCCGGAGTATTCACTGTGGTTCAGAAGGCTGCTGAAAAAGCTCTGTACTCCAACACCTCCGGCTACTTCGATATTTACAGCAGGCGCAGGGAAGTTCTTGTATCGGGGCTTAGAAAACTCGACTGGGATGTCTGCGAATCACCGGGTACCTTTTACGTCTGGGTTAAGCTTCCCAAGGGTACTCAATCCATGCGATTTGCCCGCAAGCTCATAGCTCATACCGGGATTGTGGTTACACCCGGAAGCGGATTCGGCACATACGGTGAAGGATATATCCGTTTTGCTCTTACAATACCCGAAGAATCTATTTACCAGGCAATTGGAAGACTTGAACAGAAGGAGCTTTTCAAACATAAAATAAAGGCATGGCTGAAAAAGGGAGTTGAATGAAGGGCAGGCTTGTACTGAAAAATATCATCCTCCGGCTGAAGCTGGGGGCTGCAAACCATGAGAAGATATCTTCCAGAGATGTTCCCGTTACCGCAGTCTGGACAGGTGAGGTTGCAGGTGGCCCTTCAATTGATTACTTTGACGTATGTAATGCCCTTGCCGGATTCAATGAGAGGGAATACGATTATATTGAGGATCTGGCATCGGATGTTCTGAATCTGCTTCGGAGAGAATATCCTTGTGGCCGATGGGCGGTGACCATCACGAAACCCTTCCCTCCGGTTTCTCTGAAACTGGAATCGGCTTCATTTACTGTTGAAGGAGGTGAAAATGGCTGAGTTTGCTCTTGGAATGGGCAGCAATATTGAAAACAGGATGAGTAACCTTATCGAAGGTATTCGTTTCCTGCTCTCGCGGTTCGGAATGGGGTCGTTCAGACTGTCAGGGGTTTACGAAACACCTCCCATGGAAGGAGTTGAAGGCGGCAGTTTCCTTAACTGCGTTCTTGTTGGCAGCTTCCATGAATCTGTAGAGGAGTTGCAGAAGAACTGCAGGGAGGCGGAAATTCTAATGGGTTCCACGGTAAGGAAGAACAACTCCTCCCGAACCCTGGACATTGACCTGTTGTTCTTTGGAAATATGACCAGAAATGATAATGATCTTACTCTCCCTCATCCCGGAATAAAGAAAAGAATATTCGTGCTTCAACCGCTTTCTGAGGTATGGCACGAAAAAATTCCCGGACTGAAAGCTGCGCCTGATGAGCTTCTTAATAAGTGCTCCGATAAAAGCAGGATTCTGAAGGTCTATGACACGCCTGTCAGAGGCTGCTTCTGGGAGGTTCCCAGCTGACAGCTGAATTCAGTTACGTGGTTGTGGAAGGTCCCATCGGAGTGGGCAAAACAACTGTATGTAATCTGCTGGCGTCCAGCTGGAAAGCCGGGACAATCCTTGAAGAAGTCGAAGAAAACCCATTTCTCCCCCGGTTTTACAGGAACCGGAAAGCATGGGCGTTTCAGACTCAGCTTTTCTTCATGCTAAGTCGTTACAGGCAGCAGAAAAAGCTGGCACAACTCGACCTGTTCAGAAAGAAATTCGTTGCTGACTACATGTTCGCAAAGGATAGAATATTCGCCTCCATTAACCTCCAGGACGATGAATTCGCACTTTACGAAAAACTGTCCTCAGTGCTGGCATGTGATATTCCTCAGCCTGATCTTGTGATATACCTTCAGGGTTCATGCGATTCCCTTCTGAGAAGGATATCCAGCCGTGGAAGACCCTTTGAAACCGACGTGAGCCGCTCCTACCTTGAGAAACTGACCGATGCTTACAATGACTATTTCTTCAGGGCAAGAAAGCATCCTACGCTTGTTGTAAACACGGATCATGCTGATTTCAGTCATAAGGGTGAGGATTTCTCCAGACTTCTTGAGGCGATCGAGAGCCATACAGGTGGTATTGAGAGCTTTGTCCCCAGGCTTGGAGATAGGAGATGAAGGGCATTGAGATCCTTCGGGCTGCTTCGCAGGTGGGGAAGCTTGTTGATCGGTGGCGCGCATCAGGGATGAAAATCGGTTTCGTTCCCACGATGGGAGCGCTTCACCGGGGGCATCTCAGCCTTGTCTCTCTGGCCCTTGAAAAGACTGACAGGGTTATCGTGTCCATATTCGTGAATCCTGCGCAGTTCGGTCCGGGAGAGGACTTTTTCTCCTACCCCAAGACCTTTGATGAGGATTTAATGAAGCTTGATGAGGCGGGTGCTCACTGTGTGTTCTTCCCATCTGCAAGAGAGATCTATCCCTGCGGGTTCTCGACCTCCGTTCATGTTTCCGGCTTCAATGAAACCCTATGCGGGAAGTACAGGCCCGGACATTTTGACGGGGTCGCAACTGTCTGTGCGGTTCTTTTCAGCATAGTGCGACCTGACATTGCTGTCTTCGGGAAAAAGGATGCTCAACAACTGGCTGTCATTAGAAGAGTGGTAGATGACTTCAGACTTGGAATCCAGATCCTTGCCGGAGAAATAGTCAGAGAACCCGACGGTCTTGCGATGAGTTCAAGGAACTCTTATCTCAATCCAGAGGAGAGGAAACAGGCGACGGTATTATCTCAAGGATTATCGAGGGCCGCCGAACTGGTTACAGAGGGGGAGAGGGCCGCCGGACGGATTTGCGACGCAGTACGGGAAGTCATCGGTGAAGCTCCTCTGGCGACTTTACAGTATCTGGAACTGGTTGATCCTGACACCATGAAGACGATTGAGAAGCTGAACACCCCCGGTCTTCTTGCCGTTGCTGTATATTTCGGCCATACGAGACTGATCGATAACACGATTCTTAAACCCTGAGGTTTTTAAAAGGAGGTTATATTTTGCACAGGTGCTTTCTGGGAGCTAAGTTGCATAGAATGGTAATAACGGAAGCCGATTTGAACTATGTGGGTTCGATAACCATTGACAGTGACCTTCTTGACATGTCCGGAATACTTCCCGGTGAAAGGGTGATGGTTGCCGACATTGAGAGTGGCGCGAGGTTCGAAACCTATGTTATGGAAGGCGAAAGGGGAAGCGGAACTATCTGTATCAACGGTGCGGCAGCCAGGCTCGTTCACCCCGGTGACAGGGCGATTATACTGCAGTACGTATGGGCTTCCGATGATGAAGCTCCACCGAAGGCAAGGGTAGTGGTTGCGGATAACAGAAATCTCAATCCTTCACTGCTTGCCGAATGACAGTCTGCATCATTCTTGCCGCCGGCCAGGGAAAGAGGATGAAATCACCTCTTCCAAAGGTGGTCCATCCGGTCCTGGGAGTTCCGATGGTGATAAGAGTGGTAAGACAGGCAGTTGAAGCCGGTCTTGAAAGACCCGTTGTTGTTGTCGGATACAACAGGGAAAGTGTCATTCCACTTCTTGAGGCAGAGAGAACTTCATGGGCCCTGCAGGAGGAGCAGCTGGGAACCGCGCATGCGGTTGCCTGCGGAATGGAGGATGTGTCCGCGGAAAGCGTGACGGTCCTGCTCGGTGATGTTCCCCTTCTTGAAAGCACCACAATTGCGAAACTCGAGGAATCCCGCAGGAAAGCAGGAGCTGCCATAGCGGTGCTTTCATCCAGACCACCTGATCCATCGGGATATGGAAGGATAATTCGAGACGGTGATCTGTTGTCGGCTATAGTGGAAGACAGAGATTGCACTCCGGGGCAGCTGGAAATCTGTGAAATAAACACGGGACTCATGTCATTTGATGGCGGGGCGCTTACCGAGCTTCTGAGGGATATCAGAGCCGATAACGACCAGGGGGAGTATTACCTTACTGATGCCGTTTCCATTGCCGTCAGCAGGGGAATGCCTTGCATTTCTGTACTCGCAGGAGATTACAGGGAAGTATCCGGTGTAAACAATCGCGTTCAGCTTGCCTGCGCAACTGAAAACCTTCGTAAACAGGTTCTTGATGCTCACATGACCGGTGGGGTTAACATTTCCGACCCCGGCGGGGTATGGATAGAAGAATCTGTTGAGATCGGCACAGATGTTTCAATTGGAAGGTTTGCCAGGCTCTCGGGGAAGACGGTGATTGGCGAACACTGCATCGTAGGAGATGGAAGCATTCTGATAGATACAGATATACCTCCCGGCACTATTATTGAACCCTATTCCGTAATTGGATGGAGGGCTGTCCGTTGAAGCATCTTGCAGCACCATGGAGAAGTGTCTACGTTGCCGGTTCAAAACCGGAGGACGGGTGCGTGCTGTGCAGGATCGGCAGTGAATGTGATAAGGACAGAGAGAATTACGTTCTGCATCGCGAGGATGGTTTTTTCATTGTACTGAACAGATACCCATACATCAACGGTCATCTGATGATAGTACCTGTACGACATGCGGAGGATCTATCCAGACTTGACAGCAGGGAGCTTGATACGCTGATCAGGCTTGTGGTGAAGTGCGAGAAAGCACTTTCGGAAGGCATGAACTGCATGGGAATGAACGGAGGGTGGAACCTGGGTGGTTGTGCCGGAGCCGGAATTGAAGGGCATGTTCATATTCATATGCTTCCACGGTGGTCCGGCGATACGAATTTTTTGACCACTACAGGTGAAACAAGAGTTATCTCGGCTTCACTTGAGAACAGTTACAGCAGGCTGGAACCCTTTTTCAACCTGGAGGTTGATTAGCTGATGACTGCTGGCGGAGGTTTCCCCTGGAGGTGGGTGATAGCCGGGCTGGCAATTGCCGTTATTGTAATAACTGTACTTATTCCCCCACCCGGAACAGTTCGGGAAGCGGAGAGTACCGATGATACCCTTGAAACGGTCGACGTGGTGGAGAATGAGCAGGTTGAAGAAGTATGTGTCCCTGATACGATTCGGGTTCTGGTTCTTAACGGTACATCGATGGATGGACTGGCAAGCAGAACCCAGCGACAGCTCCTGCGCTCCTCCTCCGATTCAACAGTCATTCTCGCTCCTTTTGATCCCTCTGATACCGATAAAAAACCATATGAAGATACTATCCTTATATCCCATCTGGCTGATATATCGGCCGCAAAGATAATCGCGGATATCCTTGGCAGACCGGAAGACTGCATTGTATGGGAAGTCCCTGCAGGGAACGCTCCCGTAATTGTGGATGTTACCATCTGTATTGGCTGCGATATGGAAGAAATGATCCCCGCCATTGAATAATTCCAATGAAGACTATGGAGGTTTTTTTTGTCCGAGAACATTCTTGATACTTTTGTAGAAGCTATTCACCAGCGTCACGGTCATGGGGTTGTCGCCCTGGATATGAGCGATGTGCCCCTTACAATGGAGGCTTTTCTCCTGACTACCGCGGAGAATCGGATTCAAGCCAGAGCTATTGCTGATCAGGTAGAAGAAACCGCAAGAAGTAACGGCTTCAGAAAGCACCACATTGAAGGTTACGATGAAGGCAGCTGGATCCTCATGGATTACGTCGATCTGGTTGTTCATATTTTTCTCCCCGGGACCAGGGAATATTACGATCTTGAAATGCTCTGGAACGACGTGCCAAGTATTGAATACGATGAGACGGAGAAGCCGTCTGGATGATGACTCCAGCCATGTTCAGAAATAAACTGGAGAGGATTCTGGAATCTTCAGTTCGCAGCATCTGGGGGGTAATGATACCTGATGATTTTCGTGCAGTTGTATCCGGGTCAGACAATCTGAAATTCGGAGACCTCTCCTGTCAGGCAGCGATGAGACTCGCAGGGATTGTAAAGGATAACCCCCGATCAATTGCCGGGAAAATTGCCGAAGCCATAGCCGACAGTATAGAGGGGGTATCATCTATCAGCATCGATGGCCCGGGGTTTATCAATTTCAGGTTGAAAGATGACTACCTTGCATCCGTAGCCTTCGATCTTGCTTCCTGCGGGCTGCAGCCTCTTCTGCCGAATACCGGTGCCGGAAGAAATGCTCTGGTTGAATTCGTAAGTTCCAATCCAACGGGTCCTCTGACCGTTGGTCACTGCAGACAGGCTGTTCTCGGCGAAACCATCAGCAGCCTCCTTGAAGCATCAGGATGGAAAGTCAGCCGGGAGTATTATTTTAACGATGCCGGAAGGCAGATGGATCTTCTCGGTGAATCACTTGCTGCAAGATACTTATCCGCTGAAGGTGGTGAAGTTTCGGTTCCGGAAGGCGGGTATCACGGGAGCTATATTATTGAGTGGGCTGCAGACCTCAGGGCAGAACGCGGAGCAGGACTGACATGGGAGAGTGATCCGGATACTTTCATCCGCTTTGCCGAAGAGAAATCCATGGAGATGATACGATCGGATCTTTCCCTCCTGGGTATAGAATTCGACAGGTATTTTGCCGAGACCGAATTGATACCCGGGGCTGTGACAGATGCAATTGAAAGGCTGTCCGGGATCACGGCAGGCGGCATGAGCCTGATTTACAGAGATAAGACCGATTCAGAGAAACTATGGCTCAGGTTCACAGCCCTGGGGCGGCCGAAGGACAGGGTGATTATCCGGGACGACGGCACCTATACGTACAGGATGCCTGATATTGCTTACCATCTTGACAAGTTCTCCAGGAACTATGACCTGATGGTGGATATCTTCGGAGCGGATCATCTGGATACAAGCCGCGATGTTACGGCTGCTCTGGAATGCCTTCTGGGCAGAGAGGACGTTTCTGCAAAACTGAAGGTTGTCATTCACCAGTTCGTTACTCTTGTAAAAGATGGCGCAAAAATAAAGATGTCTACCAGGTCCGGTGAATTTGTTACACTCAGGGAGCTTATAAACGATGCCGGTTCATCTGATGTAACGAAGTACCTTTTCCTGACAAGAAGAGCGGAAGCCCACATGGATTTCGACCTTGACCTTGCCAGGAAGCAATCCAGCGAGAATCCGGTTTACTATGTTCAGTACGCCCATGCTAGAATAGCAGGCATACTCCGAAGTGCCGGGGAAGCTGGAATAAGTTCTCCGCAGGAGTTCGCCGGTAATATCTCCGAACACCTTGAGGGTGAATATGAACGCGAGCTGATGGGTCTTCTTGAATCCGTGCCTGTTAATGTCGCTGCGGCCGCTGATGAAATGGAACCTCATAGACTTACGGAGGTCCTTGCTGACCTGGCCACCGGGTTCCACAGATTCTACCAGCATGTACGGGTGGTAGATACTGACAATATGGATATCTCTGCAGCCCGTCTCATGCTGTGCCTGGCATGCAGGCGCTGTATCAGCGATCTTCTGGGAATACTGGGAGTGGATGCTCCGGACACAATGTAAATCAATGATCAATATGTGAAAAGGATGGGTTTATTATGGCACTTCTGGTAGTTGGTTCCGTTGCTCTTGATACAGTTACGACTCCAGCGGGAAAGGTAGAGGAAACCCTGGGCGGCTCTGCTATCTATTTTTCTCTTGGAGCCGGGTGTTTCGACGTTGTAAGGATAGTGGGAGTTGTAGGACCGGATTTTCCAGTATCCGAGAAAAGATTCCTTGCGGAAAGAAGAATTGATGTAAGGGGCCTGATCACGGGTCAGGGTCCCACATTCCGCTGGGAGGGCGCGTACGGACCCGATTTCGGAGACGCGCGAACGATAAGGACTGAGCTGGGCGTATTTGCCAGTTTTGAACCGAACCTTCCGGATGATTATGTAAACACTCCATGCATTTTTCTTGCGAACATAGACCCCGTACTGCAGTTACAGGTGCTGCAGCAGGTTCGCAACCCCCGCTGGATAGCTATGGATACCATGAATTTATGGATAGACCAGCAGAGGGATAAGGTGCTTGAAGTCTTCAGCAAGGTTGATATCGTCTTTGTAAACGCTTCCGAATCGATGCAGGTTTCCCGAAAGAAGAATCTCTTCGACGCAGCACAGTTCATTATCAGCAACGGACCGCGTTACGTCGTCATTAAAATGGGCGGAGCAGGCGCTATGATCTTCGGAGGAAGTGAACCGTTTGTGCTTCCGGCTTATACACTGAAGAAGATTATCGATCCAACCGGAGCGGGAGATACCTTTGCCTCGGGAATGCTGGGATACCTTGCCGGCAGCGACAGCGATCTTAACTTCGAGAGCATGAAGAAAGGGCTGGCCTATGGATCGGTAAATGCCAGCTACGCCTGCAGCGGCTTTGGTGTTGAAAAGCTCAGAGAGTTGACCCGTGATGATATCGATTCAAGAATGGAATACTACCTTTCCACAAATCAGCTGGGAGAATTCAGAATATGAAACCTGTTGATTACAGGAGCAGCGGAGTCGATATCCTGGAGGGAGAGAAAGCTATAGCTCTCATGAAGGCTAAGGTAAGAAAGACATTTACTGAGAATGTCCTGTCCGACGTTGGTCATTTTGGAGGACTCTACAGGGCTGATTTCAGCCGTATGAAGGAGCCTGTTCTTGTGGCCAGCACGGACGGCGTAGGTACAAAACTTAAAGTTGCATCTATGATGGGAAATTACGGAACCGTTGGCTGTGACCTTGTTAACCACTGTGTTAACGATATTCTCGTTCAGGGAGCATCGCCTCTGTTCTTTATGGATTACATAGCATGCGGCAGACTTGAGGCGAAAACTGCTGCCGGTATAGTATCGGGACTTGCTGCCGCCTGCAGTGAGAATGGCTGTGTACTTCTGGGGGGAGAAACAGCGGAAATGCCCGGTTTTTACGGCGAAGGTGACTACGATGTTGCGGGAACCATAATAGGGTTGGTGGAGAAGGACATGATAGTTGACGGTTCGGATATAAGTCCGGGGATGATCATCATAGGTCTTCCCTCAAACGGGCTGCATACGAACGGCTATTCCCTTGCCAGAAAGGTTCTCTTCGAAACTGCGGGTCTATCCCCTACCGACCCCCATCCTCTTCTCGGGGGCGCGACAGTCGGGGATGCTCTGCTTGCCGTTCACAGAAGCTATTTTAAAGCTCTTGAACCGCTGCTGAAGGAGAAGCTCGTTAAAGGTATAGCCCATATAACCGGAGGCGGCATTCCGGGGAACCTTCCCAGAATACTGCCTGCGGGCTGCGGCGCCCTGATAAAATCTCTCTGGAGCGTACCTGCGATATTCGAGCTAATTCGCGAATTGGGGCAGGTGAATATCTCCGAGATGAGAAAAGCATTCAACATGGGTGCGGGCATGCTTCTTATCGTGGATGAAAGTGATAAGGACAGAGTGATAAAGCTTCTAGGAATATCAGGGGAAGAGCCTTTCATCGCCGGGGAGATCTTGCGCGATGAGGGGATAACATTTGAAGATTGATATCATGTTGAAGGGATGATGTGAGGTTGGATATGTATAGAGATCTGGTGGAAAAGCTGGTTCAGAAGAACGATTCAAGAATACTTCTGGCCGTAATAGACGGGCTTGGAGATATATCAATAGAGGAACTCGGAGGAAGAACACCTCTGGAAGCGGCTCGGACTCCCGAGATGGACAGATTGGCGACGGGAGGAGCACTCGGTGTACATATCCCCATAGCCCAAGGTATTACTCCCGGAAGCGGACCTGCCCACCTTGGAATATTCGGTTACGACCCCGTTACATATCAGGTCGGCAGAGGTGTGCTGGCGGCATTGGGAGTCGGTTTCAACCTGAAGCACGGAGATCTTGCAGCCAGAATTAATTTCTGCACACTGAACGATTCGGGAATCGTAACCGATAGAAGAGCGGGCAGAATATCCACCGAGAAGTGTGTAGAACTTGTGGAAATGCTTGCGGATATAAGAATCAAAGGTGTCGAAACATTCGTGATTCCGGTCAAACAGCACAGGGCATGTGTTGTGTTTCGGGGAAGCGGTCTGGGCGATGATATTAACGACACCGACCCCGGGCTTGTAGGGCACGGGCCTGTCCCTCTGACCGGTTCAGGTAAATCACACAGGATCGTCAGGGAATTTCAGCAGAAAGCCGGAGAAATCCTGAAAGATCGCGATCCGGCTAACTTTATACTTCTGAGGGGTTTTGCCCTTCACAGAGAATTTCCATCGATAGAAGAACGGTTCGGTCTCACAGCCGCTGCGGTAGCTCTGTATCCCATGTACAGGGGCGTTGCCGGGCTGGTGGGCATGGACATCATGAAATGCGCGTCTGAAGACATCTCCGGGCAGGTGAAAGCTGTGAAAAAAGCCCTGGACAGCGGTCATGATTTTATTTTCCTTCATCATAAACCCGCCGACAGTGCGGGTGAGGACGGGAACGTCCAGGCCAAGATCAGCGCCATAGAGGAATTCGACAGGGCTTTGCCATCATTTCTGGATCACGGTTTTGATGTGGTATGCATCACCGGTGACCACAGCACTCCCTGCCCCATGAAACTCCACAGCTGGCATTCGGTACCTGTACTTGTCCATGGAGGACCCCAGAGATCGGGGTACAGTTCGGCATTTTCTGAAAGACAGGCACTTGCAGGAGCGCTGGGTTCGTTCGTGTCAACCGACATAATACCCCTTCTTCTGGCATCAGCTGGAAAACTGGCAAAATTCGGCGCCTGAGATGAAGGTTACCGGCGCCCTTGTTGCACTGTCAGGAGGGGTGGATTCCTCATATGCACTTAACCTTTGCGTTGAACGTTACAATTATGTAAGGGCTGTTTACGTCGATACTTCGGGTGAAGGTATTCCTCCGGAAGTTGAGAATACTGCCGGTGCCGCCGGAGTGGAGCTTGTTATACTTGACGCGGTGGCGAGATTCCGGCGTGAAATCATTCTCTGGTCTGCGAAGATGCTGTCACAGGGTTTGACTCCAAATCCCTGTGCCAGGTGTAACGCAAAAATAAAACTCCTCACCCTGCACGAGATTCTGAAGTCTTCTGAAACACTTGTTACCGGTCATTACGCCAGGAAGAACGGCACGCTTATACAGCGCGGTGCTGACGCGAAGAAGGATCAGAGTTACTTCCTTTCACTTGTGGACAGTGATATACTGAAAGACTGTACTTTCCCTTTGGGACATATGCTGAAGGAGGACGTTCGCAGGGAGGCGTCACGCCTGAATATTCCTTTCAGGAAGAAGGAAAGTATGGACCTCTGCTTCAGCCCGACAGCATTCGAGGGAAAACCTGGAAGGGTGATGGATATATCCGGGAGGGAAGTCGGAAGACATGATGGCACTGGAAATTATACCGTTGGTCAGAGAAAGGGACTGGGCGCCTATGGTAGAAGGATGTATGTGGTTGCTGTCAATTCCTCAGGCGGGACAATCACAATAGGTGGAAAGAAGGACCTGCTTTCAACAGGATGCACTGTTGTGGATATGAACTGGTTCAGGGAACCATCGAGTTTTCCCGCTGAAGCTCTGGTTCAGATAAGGTACAGGAGAAAAGCTGTACCGGCAATTCTTGAATACAGAGACGGAATCCTTCATATTGAATTTACCAGACCTGAAGAGGCTGTTGCTCCGGGGCAGGTCTGTGCTGTATATCTGGACACTTCGGTGACAGGAGGAGGGATGATCTCCTCAACTGATCAGCCTGATTGGAAAAGTAATGAAGAATAATATTGTCAGTGAGATATTGAGCCTGAAGGTCGAAAAAGATGCAGTGATCCTTGCCCATAGCTATCAACCGCCGGAAATACAGGATATCGCTGATCATGTTGGAGATTCCCTTCAGTTAAGCCGCACAGCGGCATCAACCGAATCCTCCGTGATCGTTTTCTGCGGCGTTAAATTCATGGCTGAGACAGCACACATACTATCTCCTGACAAGACAGTCCTTCTTCCTGAGCCGGATGCAGGATGTCCCCTTGCAGACTGCATAGAGGTACCTGCCCTAAGATCCATGCAGGAGCTGTATCCTGATGCCCTGACGGTTCTGTACGTTAACTCTCCGGCCGATGCAAAAGCTTGGAGCTACGCCTGCTGCACTTCCGCGAACGCCCTGGAAGTAGTTGAAAGCGTTCCATCTGATGAAATTATCTTTGCTCCCGACAGAAACCTTGGGACTTTCGTATCAAGAAAGTCTGACAAAACCATCCATATCTGGAACGGAGCCTGCAGATGCCACGCTATTGCGGACTTGCAGGATATGAAGACCAGGATGGAGGAATGGCCGGACGCTGAGCTCCTGGTGCATCCGGAAACCCCTCCTGCAGCCTGGGAACTTGCACATGCTGTTCTGGGAACGGGAGGAATGAGACGACATGTTGGAGAATCCGGTGCGGAAAGATTTATAATTGGAACCGAAGAGGGGATGGTCTACAGGCTCAGGACCCTCTATCCCGACAGGGAGTTTACAGCTGGAGGGAACATTTACTGTATCAATATGAAAAAGATAACCCTTCAGAAAATACTGGATTCCCTCAGAACACTGGAGCCGGTCATCGAGCTTGATTCTGAAACCAGGGAAAAAGCCTTCGCGGCGGTGGAAAGAATGACGGTGATAACCGGATGAGAAAACCAGTAATCGGTGTTACTCTTAACTGGTACAATAATGATGAATCCAAGGTTCCATCTTATGGAAAATGGCTTTACGGGCTCAACCAGAGCTATGCGGAACTGCTGAATAAGGCAGACGTTATCCCGGTGGGGATTATTCCCGCTTCGGATGATGTTCAGAGTATACTCGATATCGTCGATATGATCCTTCTTACAGGTGGTGGTGATCCCGACCCTGAACTGTACGGTCAGAGGAACGGCGGATCCATCAACTGCAGGAGGGAAAGACCTCTCTGGGAAATGGAGTTGTACAGAAATGCTCGGAAAATGAAGATCCCAGTATTAGGCGTGTGCCTGGGAATCCAGTTGATAGCCATGGCGGAGGGAGAACAGCTCATCCAGAATATTCCGACTCAGGTGAAATACCCCGATGACCACTATGGTAAAGCTGACGATCCGAGAAAGCATACTGTTGAGATAATGGACGGTACCATCCTGGCGGATATCCTTGGCAATGAGATAGAAGTAAGCAGCTTTCATCACCAGGCTGTAGACGGAATCCCGGAAGGATTCCATCAGGCAGCAAAGTCTTCAGACGGCGTGATCGAAGCGATAGAATCGGATGACGGCCTGGTCATTGCTGTCCAATGGCACCCGGAGCGTGATTTCACGGGATCCCTCATCCTTCAGGGTCTGGTTTCAAGATTCTTCGGAGACAATTAATAGTGCTTTACATCTCGGAACCCAGGTATGTTAAAAGAGTATGGGGTTCTCTGGCGGTTGAAGGGTTTGAAACTCCCGTGGGAGAGATCTGGTGGCTTTTCCACGAGGGAGGTGTTTCATCAGTTCTCAGAAACATAACCGATGGAAATCCAACTACTGTTGATGATCTGGTCTCAGCTGATGAACTTCCCGGTAAAGAAGATGTATATCCTGTTCTTCTGAAGACCCTCCACACTGCTGAGAAACTGTCTGTGCAGGTACATCCCGGCATCGGGGGGGGAAGTTTCTCCAAGGAGGAGACCTGGATAGTGCTGGAGGCGGAAACAGGAGCCTGGATGATGGGCGGACTTAAGGTTATTGATAGAAATCTGTTCCTCGATCTCCTGCGGAAGGAGAGAGCGGAGGAAGTTCTTCAGAAGATATATCTGGTTTCGGGTGACATTTACCACATTCCCCCCGGAACAGTTCATTCACTTGGTCCGGGCCTGAGAGTTCTTGAAGTACAGAGCAACTGTGACATCACCTACAGGTTATATGACTGGGGAAGAACCGCAACCGACGGAAAACCGAGGAAACTCCATATCGATAAGGGTATTGAAGCTGTTGACTGGTCTGCAGGTGGAAGGCCCGTTCCCGCAGGCACGGATGGCAGGATAGACCGGCTGAAACTGAAGGCGGACTATCGGATATCAGACATACGAGGAACAAAGGAGATGAATATTCCCGGAGGTGCGCTTTTCTTCGTTTCATCCGGGAGTGTCACAATTCAGGGTAGTGAAGTCGATTCCCCCGCATGTCTTATCGCGGACATTGATGGTGGAAAACTGGCACTGAGAGGGGAAGGCTACCTGATAGAACCCGGAGGCAGCTAATGGAGTCATCATTTTTCGGAGTAATCATGGCCGGGGGTAGGGGAACCCGTTTCTGGCCTGTCTCAACGCGGAAACTGCCCAAGCAGTTTCTTCAGCTTACAGGAGACAGGACAATGCTTCAGGAAACAGCCTGCCGGTTCGATGGTCTTTGCGACCATGGGGAGATAATGGTAGTTACCGGCAGTGACCACAGTGATACCGTACTCGAACAGCTGCCATGGATCAGGAGCGAGAATCTTCTGCTTGAACCCTCCGGCAGGAATACGGCCGCATGCATAGGCTGGGCGGCAAAGACCCTTATAGAAAGGGGCTGCGGTTCGGATCTGATGGTTGTGGTGCCTTCTGATCATGTTATCGACAATCCTGAAGGATTCAGGAATACACTTCTTAAGGCAGCGGAACCCGCGGCTGAGGGGAAACTTGTAACAATTGGAATAACACCTGACCGGCCTGCTACCGGATACGGC
>JAIOSX010000116.1 GCA_021107345.1 Candidatus Aegiribacteria sp. | reverse complement strand
TTACTGAGCCGTCATCCATATGAACAGGTATATTGAAATGATACTCACGCATGGGATCTCTAAGTATACCCCTTGCGCCCTCATCAAGATCCAGGTAATCAGCTACTTTATCGAACTGCTCCTGTGCCATCTCGAATGCATTGAAGCTATCACCGGACATCAGAGACTCCTCTCGAATGAAAGAGATGCTCCCCGTTCACTCAGCTTTACATGAATGCGAGGAGCTTAATGTTGCCCCTTCCAGGACGGTTTAGAACAATGTCAGCTATGCTAATAATCTAATGGAAGAACATGAAAATGAGAACCCTCAGATACATCTCCTCAGCGCTTATTCATGCTCCGGATTTCTACTTCACTGATACTGCAATGGGCAGGATCAGCAACTTAAATGAGTTCATTTCTCCTTTTCTATTTTTTCCATATTCTGAAGCTATTCATGTAGAGCATGTAAAATTGTCACAAATTTATCAGATCAGTAAGCACCGCAGCCAGTTCCTTCATCTGAAAGGGCTTCTGAAGGAATTGCTTCACGCCCAGATCCAGCAGTTCCTGTACTCTTCCATCTTTGCTGAATCCGGTAATGAGGATAACCTTAACCCCGGGATCAATATCATGGAGTCTCATAAAGCACTCCTTCCCGTCCATTTCCGGCATTGATAGATCCATCACCACTACATCAAATCCATCAGGATCTGAAGAGAAAACTTCAACTGCCCTTATTCCGTTGGAAACAGACACAACCTTGTACCCTATCTCAGTGAGAAGTTCGGTCAGTGTTGCCACGACAATGTAATCATCATCCACAACCAGAATGGTATTGCCCTGTCCTTTTTGTACTCCTTCAATCAGCCAGGATTCTTCATTTTCATGTCTTTCATCGCCCTTATCAAGGGGCAGATAAACGGAAAATATCGCTCCTCTACCCGGCTGACTGTCAACATCAACCCAGCCCCCATGATTCGCAATGATTCCGTATACCATTGCCAGGCCCATGCCTGTTCCCTCTTCATCTTTGGTAGTAAAGAACGGTTCGAAAATCCTTTCATGATTCTCAACGGGAATACCACTACCGGTATCAGTCGTTTCCAGCACGGCAAGTTCCACAGGGCTGTCTTCAGACTTTCCACCGATGATTTCCGCAGGTACAGCTTCCCTTTTGAGTGAAAACTTCAATTCTCCGCCCTCCGGCATGGCATCCCTGGCATTCACGGCAAGATTCAGTATAACCTGTTCTATCTGGGTTGAATCACCCTTGATATATATCCCTTCTTCAATATCAAGTACGATCTTTATTCGCTGATCAAGAGTCCTTTTGAGAAGGTCATTCACATTCCTTGCACACTGACCTACATCTATTCGGCTGATCTGATGCTTGCCCATCCGCGCATATCCAAGAAGCTGCCTTGTAAGCTCGGACCCCCGATGAACAGCAGTAATGATGACATCAGCAGCCTTCGACGTATCACAGTCTGTGGAGTAACGTTCCTTCAGGAGTTCAGCATAACCGAGTATTCCAACGAGGAGATTGTTAAAATCATGTGCTATTCCTCCGGCAAGCTGGCCGATGGCCTCCATTTTCTCCTGCTGGAAAAGTCTCCGTTCCATTTCCATCTGAACCGTAACATCCCTGGCGATGATAATAAAATTCGTAATGGTCCCGTCCTGGTCTGTGACCGAGGAAATGGTCAAGTCGAGACTGAAAAAGTAATTTTTCTCACCTCTGCCCTTGATCCTGCCGCTCCAGGTTCCATTCTGTATCACCCTTTTCCTTATCTCACTCATGCCGGGTTCAAATTCCTGAAACGGAACCTCTGATATCTTACTGTTCAGAAATTTCTTACCAAAGCCGTATGTCTTTACAGCCGCCCTGTTTGCGTAAATTATTCTTTCCTTGTTATCGAGGATGACAATTATTTCTTTGGCCTGATTGACAGTTCGTATGAGAACATCCTTCAGGCGGGCAATGTCTTCCCATTTTTTCTCTTCCTTCGAAGTAATCCAAACTTTAACTTTAAGTGTACTGTAAACCAGCGCCAGCAGGATAATGGCCAGCATGCCCCAAAGCCATCTGTTGCTCAATCCAGCAATGTTCTGCATAACCGCTGACTCAGGCGCGGACAGGATAAGGAACCAGGTATTATCCTGAAAACTGAAAGTAACAATCGTGGAAAGCATACTCTCGGGCTGATCCTCATCCGTCACATAAGTAATGAAATCTGTCAGCATGTAACCCGCTTTGCCGGCGATTGCCGCATCTGCTACATTCATTTCACCGCTGTTGTCTGCAAACACTTCTGTATAATGTCTTCCCTCATGCTCCTCTATCGGTGAGAAAAGTATCAACCCGTTAGTGCCCAGTACGATTGGAATTGTATCACCCTCCGGCAGAAGCTGGGTGAATAGTCTTCGAAACATTTCACGGAAGGGCACAAGGAAAGCAAGGGAGCCCCGGAAAGAAGATTCTTTATCAAAGCAGGGAACATGGTATACGATTGCCCAGTAACCCTGAACCGTCATGAATGCATTGCTCAATACCGCGCAATGAGTCTCCATAAGCTGCTTGATATGTTCCTGATAGGATATGTCAGCGCCTATAGTACCTTCGTAATATGGTACCGTATATCGTATGATTCCGTTTTCATCCATCCGGGTGACTCCGGATATGTAACTGCCGTGAGCAGCCAGTATTCTTTCCATACAGGGCAGCGTTTCATCGGACATACGCAGGATCTCCCCTGAGCTGCTCCAGAGTTCCACAACATTTCTTATAAGTTCAAATCTGAAACGGATCTCATTGACAATCTGGCTGGCATACATCATCTGCTGTGTGGAATAGGTTTCAAGAGCCGATCTTCTTGTTCTCCTGTAGCCATCGTACAGATAAACAACTGCTGTAATAAGCAGGATTGCGAGTATGACCTGTTTCCATACCTGGAAACGCAGTAATCGGGTTGATAAGCCAGGTTTCTTCGTTTTCATAGAATAATTAATATGGATGAAATAATGATTTGAAACAACCTAGTGGAATAACTGATAAGAGTTCGACTGAATCCTCATTGTTGATGCCGCGTAACACCTGACTCAACTTAAAAAGGGACGGAGGTAATTAGATTTTCCAATTACCTCCGTCCCTTTTGGTACCGGGGACGGGACTTGAACCCGTACAGGCTATTTGCCCACTAGGTCCTTAACCTAGCGTGTCTGCCAATTCCACCACCCCGGCCCTGATTTCAAAAGTTAGAATATCGCCAGAAGAAACGAGGTGGACATAAACAGCACCGCGAGAATCGATGTTGCCTTTGACAGCATGGTTGCAGCACCTCTGTTTCCAAATGAAGCCGTCAGAGCACCGCCGCCTCCAAAAGCACCTGAAAGACCGTCTCCTTTGGATTTCTGCAGAAGCACAACAGCAACCAGAAGCACACAAACGATAAAATGTATGAATGTCAAAACAGTAATCATATTAAACGAATCCTTTCCAGAGTACGCAGATATACAAAATGAAAGACGGACTGGCAAGTCCTAAAGAGCTATAAATATCCTATGAAAGAGCATCAATGATTCCCTTTATGTTAAGATTGTCTCCGGGGCATTCAGTCCTGCAGCCTGGTACATCCCTGTGAAGCAATATCCCGGATCTGGAGAGATTGCAATCCTCCAGCAGTTTTCTCAGTAGGTCCGTCAATGATGCTATCTGTTTATCGGTTGGCGATGTTTCGCAGAAATTCCCAACGAGACAGATTCCAATGGAATCTCTGTTGTGACCCCTTGCGTGAGCTCCCACTGACCATACGGGCCTTCCGTATTCAATCTCCCCATCGCAGGAGAGTGTCCCGTTACCTATCACGAAATGGTAGCCGATATCAATCCAGCCGTTAACGGCTCTGTGCAGAGCCCTGAAAACCCTTGCACATCCTGTTTTC
>JAIOSX010000218.1 GCA_021107345.1 Candidatus Aegiribacteria sp. | reverse complement strand
TGGTACGCCCGCCAGGACTTGAACCCGGAGCCTTCTGGTCCGTAGCCAGACGCTCTATCCAATTGAGCTACGGGCGCACCGTATTTATGGGTTGGGTCGGTATACTAACCAATCAAATGCCCTCCGGTCAAGACGATCAGTTGTAAAGTATTCTGTATTCAAGGATTACTACATCTCCGGGCTGCAGTCCCATGAACGACTGGAAGTTGCCCTGGCGCTGAAACAGTGCGCCCCGTGGAGTTCTATCGGGATGTGATATTCTTATTTCAGTATACTCTTCGGTCTGGTTGTAGATCATGAGAGTACACTCATACCCGGTTGTGTTCGGTTGAACGATTTCTGTTGTCTCTATTGTCGTTTCCGGCTGAATCCAGAGGGTGTCTCCTGTTCTGAGGGGCAATTCACCTGCCCCGGTTATAAGCTCGCCGGCATTCGGTACAATGCATGGTACAAGCTGATTCCACTGGGAGTTCACGGGCCATCCGTATCTCAGTGTAATGGGAAGGGTTGGACCCCGGGCGTTCCACCAGCCCAGTTCCATGTCTCCGTTCCTGATAATCAGCGTGTCAGAGACCATGCAGACGGGGTTTCCTGAAATGTCTTCCATAACCGTTTTCTGTGAGAACCATTCCCTTCCCGTACTGTTGCTCAGGATAATCGTAGCCGCAAAGACACAGCTGTCTTCATTGACAATCCAATGATATCCTGGCTGCCAGGTAATTCCTTCCTGCCAGTACTCAACAGATGGAGCATCACTGTATTCAGTTGCTGATACTGTGAATGGAATCACAGTATCGGATAGTCGCTCAAGGAGTTTTATAGAATCATCGGGGCTGCATGTAAATGACAATCTGGTGATCCCGGACATATCAGGATATTCCACCGCATGACCGGGAGAGGTCCCCTTTCTGAGAAACCCGGCAACTTCCGCGGGCCTGTCCATGTGAAGCACAAGACCGATAGAATCGAGATAACGTTCCGCGTATCTTTCCTTTTCAGCACAGCCTGCTATTACCAAAGTCAGCATGAGGGTGGCCGCAATTGTTTTCATGGGGTATTTATCCATATTGACTGATTTTTGAAAGGAACATATGCCTCCATACATTTCCATTGGCGGTTACTCCGATCCGCCCCGGATACCTTACCTCTCCATCGAAGCAGACTGTGGCGAGCTTGTAGCCCTTGTAGGTGGACCGGGAAGCGGTAAGAGTAATCTAATCAAATCCATTGCGGGTATCAGGTCCGCGGGTAGAGATTCCATAAGGATCATGGGTGCCAGACCCGGTTCCATGAGAGCCAGAGAGGAATCTGTCTTCGTATTTCAGAATAGTAATTTTTCTCCTGATTTAACCGTAAGGAATCAGCTTGAGCGCAGGATAGCTCTCTTACGCAGGGTACCGACAAGTGCAGTTCAAAGAGATGTTGCTGGCTGGTGTGAAGAGATGGAGCTTACTGAGGCTGCAGATAATATCCCGGGAAAAACGAATCGCTCACAGCTTCAAATGCTTTCGCTGGCTCCCCTTGCCCTCACAAGCCCTTTTGTAGTCGTTCTGGATGAACCTGTGGCCAATCTTTCATCGTTGATGGTCAGCTCGGCGCTTGCAATCATAATATCCCTGCTTGAGAAGGCTTCTGTTCTGGTACTGGCACAGAATAAATCCCCTCTCGTAAAGAGAGCGGACAGGGTGGTGAACCTCCCATGAAAGGCAGGAATACGTATTATTTCAGGGAGAGCATTATAATTCTTCTCAAGACAAAGTGGATTGGTCCATATCTTCTTCTACCGCCCATGCTGGCTTTGATGGTTTACGCTGAAGCATACCTGTCCGCTCACGGTATAACAGGAATTTTCACCCTGGAACAGAGGACCGTACTTGCTATCTGGAATGGTTCCCTTCTCCTTACACTCATTGCAGGGATCAAGTCCTGCCTGTTTTTTTCAGGAATGTGGGAATCCAGCTGGTTCAGAAACTCTCTGGCGCTTCCTGTCAGTAAAGCCTCTGGTTTCTGGGGGCCTTATCTTGCGGTACTCTCCGTTGTAACAGTTATTTTCATACTTATAACAGGAGCAGTGGTAGCCGCTCTTCCCGAATCAGGGAGATTCCCTGTTTTCCAGATTGCCGCTGAATCCTACATACCTGTGGTCTGGGCAGTATCCATGGGAGCTTTTCTGGGTATACTCACAACGGGAACCGCAGGCTCTTTGTTCTTCACCGCACTGTTGTTTCTTGGTTTCTTGACCGGACTTCCGATTACCAGACTGCCGGAATGGCTTTACGCTGTCATTCCTCCTGTTGGAAGAGCAATGACTATGGGGCTTATGTATCCGCAGGCCCTTATTCAGATGGTAATCCTTATCTTACACTCAACCGTTGTTCTTATACTTGGCAGATTTCTTTACGGTATAGGATCAAGAAGAAGGTAATCGCATTACTATTCTGTAAGGTACATATGTGAAATTATGTAATTGAATCCGGTTCTAACATCAGTAGAACCGGTGGCTGGTGTAATGAAATAGAAGAGTATCGAGTGATCCTCGGAGAATACAGCACAGGCCACTCCCTTGCTGAGGATTTCTCCTCTGTTGTTTATCATGTTGAAATTCAGCACCGGGACAAGGCCTACTGAACGGGATTCCCAGAAGGGAGAGTAGGTGCTTCCTTCCATCCATTCCGGGGCACTGATGATAAGGGATGGGAAAATGTCGGGTGAGATAATATTACGGAATCTTGCAGCGAGCCATTCGTCCTTTCTGGTGTTGGGTTCAAGCTCTTCCTTCCAGTAATGCAGCTGATATTCAGCCCCGGTTACGTTTGGACCGCTTGTTATGACACCGGCTTCATCTGTTAATGTTCCTTCTACAGGCGGATTCATTTCATCAGGGAGCCAGCCGAATGCTATTCCAGGATATTCAAGAACGTACATCGGCTCAGTCTGTTCGGAACCCGTAAGGGAAAGAGAAACTATTATAAGCGCTGTAAGCATATTGACTGTCCTTCTTTTTCGTGATTGGCATGTTTACGGTTTCACAATAGAATAGAATAAGTTTTGTATCTGTCAATGATCGAAAGGTATGCATTGTGCAGTAAAAATAAGCTTCTGATTGTGGAAGATGACGAATCCCTTGCGTCTCTCCTGCAGGAATACCTCCAGCGACACGGATTCATAGTCAGCCTTCTTCATAAAGGTTCCAGAACACTCGAGATCGTTCTGGAGACTAATCCTGACCTTGTGATACTGGATCTTATGCTTCCGGATGCCAGTGGTCTGGATATCTGCAGGGAACTCAGGGCTTCCTGGAGAGGGCCTGTTCTCATGCTCACGGCCATGAAGGATGACGCTGATATTGTTGTCGGGCTGGAGGTCGGGGCAGACGATTACGTCGGGAAACCGGTAAGCCCCAGAGTCCTTCTTGCGAGGATCAGAGCCCTGCTTAGAAGAGGGTCCGCAGATGAGAAGGCGGAAATTCTACGAAGGGGTAACCTCCATATCAACGTACCCTCCCGGGAAGTTACGATGGATGGTAATCCCGTTGACCTGACAACTACCGAGTTCGACCTTCTTGTTCTTCTTGCGAGAAGGGCGGGGAGGGTACAGGAAAGGAGCCTACTTATTGAAGAGCTGAGAGGAATCAGTTTTCATTCATTTGACAGAACAGTGGATGTTATTGTTTCCCGCCTGCGCAGGAAACTTGGAGATTCCTCTACGGGTGAACTTATTAAAACGGTTCGGGGAGTGGGATATCTTATGGTCTTGCAGGAGGAATCCTGATGAGAAAACTTTTCCTTAAGATCTACCTTCCCCTGGCCATCTGTGTTGTCATGACCCTTATCATCTCGGTTCTTGCGGTAATGAGAATCATCCCCGCACAAATAAGAGCTTACAGAGTCAGTGTGGAAGAATTCAGGGTCTGGCTGCTTGAATACCAACCTCCTCCCGAGAGGGATTCCATCATTGCTGTTGCGGAATCAATGAACCTTGAAGTAAGGGTATATCCCAACGTTGGACACCCCAGCCGTATTCATCCACAGGAAGGGTTCTTTGCCCTCCCCGGTCTGCCGTGGGACTATCCCCTGAGGATAGATATTTCGGGAGACCCTCGTGGAAGCACTGGGAGTTTTTGGAGAAAGGGCTTCTGGCTGATAGTACTGGTACTGCTTGTAATGGAGGGACTGGTTCTATTCATAGCCCTAAGGCCAGTGAGAAAGAGGCTGTCAAAACTTCAGTGGGTCGCTTCGGAATTAGGCTCTGGAAATCTGGGAATCAAGCTTCAGATCAGGGAAAAAGGAGATCTTCTTGATGATGTCGGCAGAACGTTCAACATCATGGCGGAACAGATAAAATCCCTTGTCGAATCACATCAGGAACTTCTTGGAATCGTTGCGCATGAACTGCGTACACCAATGGCTCGTATGAGGCTGGCCCTTGAACTCATCAAGGAGGATTCCCGTGAGGGAAACCTTACGAAGATCGATAGAATGGAGAAGGATCTAATAGCTCTGGACGGTCTTATCACGGAACTTCTGGATTTCAACAAACTCAGAAGAGAAAGCAGTTTGAATCTTGAGTATATAGACCTTGAAGTGATCTGCCGTGAGATAGTACTGGCTGAATCCTGGCCCAGGGATGACGTAGAGATCAAGCTTCGGGGCAGCGGAAACTGCAAAGGAAATGTCTCTCTTATCAGCAGGGCTGTTGGAAACCTGGTGCGTAATGCGGTGAACTACGCTGAATCGAAAGTGATAGTTGATATCTCCGGAGATGATTCCACCTGCATAATGCGGGTTTCGGTTGCTGACGACGGCACAGGCTACGACTCCAAGATATTTGACAAGCTTGGAGAGCCTTTCACCAAGGGGCACTCAAGCAAAGGAACCGGTCTGGGGCTGGCAATAGCCGGAAGGATAATCTCCCTTCACGGAGGAAAACTCCTGTTCAGTTCAAGCAAAGAGCTTGGCGGTGCCGAAGCCGTTATCGAACTGGGATCAGATTAATATCCTTATTTCTCCGGGGGCTTAATCCTCTGCCTTTCCGGGAAGATCTGGTTTCGATTCGATACAGAAGAGTATATATGTAAAGTGGCAAACACCTTTAATCAGTGTTTGCCACTTAATTTGACCGACTGTCAGCAGTTGCTAGAAAGTTGACTTGATCGCGCCCCATGTATTCTGATCAAGAGAGGTTGATATAGCTTCTATAAAGACGTCGTCAATTGCTTCGGCGTGATCATAATATCCATGGTATACCCATGCGAATGTTACATTTGCCTGACCGGCACATTCAGTGGAGATGTCGGTGGCGAATTCCCACCATTCATCAACATGAACGGGTCCGAGTTCAAACAGTTCTATAAAATCAGCTGATGATCCCGGGCTTGGGTCAGTTGAGTACCAGAATCCGGAATAGTTATAGTAAGACTCATACTTGAAATAGCGCCAGAAAGAGGAGTATACTTCAGTATAAGAACTGAAATCATAGGTATCGGTAACAATCCAGCTATCGGAGTAATCGGAGCCATCATCATCATGCCATGCATAATGCGTACCTGAATGAGCGGGGTCGGGCATATATGTATACTGTCCTACGAAACAGATTTCCCATTCCGTAGCTCCGGGGTCACCTTCCTGCCAGACCTGCCAGTTAACGGGAAGCACGGCTCCCTCGAAATCCTCATCGATAATGACATCTGCAGAAGCAAAGGCAGCCAGGCAAACAATTATTGAAAATTGTAACATTTTCATGGTTCTTTTCCTTTCTCTGTGATTCTGTACAAATGAGTAACACGGACAGCATAAATATGCAACGATTATTTCAGTAACGTCAAGCTATCGTTCTGTTAAAGTGATAGCCTGTTATGAAACGCATCTTTTGCTGAAAGATATCTCCTGCCCGGGAGGGGATCAGAATGCCGCACAAAGGACAGCGGAACGGGTTTATGCCCGTTCCGCCTGACTGTATCATTAGTGCGCCTGTGTTCTACTTCTTCTTCAGCTTCGCGTGCCAGTCGACAAGTATCGGGCTTGCAATGAATATGGAAGAGTAGGTTCCCACGATTATACCGATCATCAGTGTAAGAGCGAAGTTTGCCAGCACTCCGCCTGATATAATGAAGAGTATGAAGGCGGCCATGAAAGTTGTAAGAGATGTTACTATCGTTCTGCTCAGAACTTCGTTTATGGAGATGTTCACCGTCTCCGCCAGGGTCTTGCCCTTCCTGAGCCTCCTGTCTTCTCGGATCCTGTCGAAGACAACTATTGTGTCGTTGATGGAATAACCCACTATCGTCAGAATCGCGGCGATGATGGTCAGTGATATATCAAGCCTGATAAGCGCAAGGAGACCGATGGTTATAATCGTGTCGTGAGCCAGGGCTGCCACCGCCGCTACCCCCCACTTGAACTGGAACCTGTACCAGACATACAGGATTATGAAGATCATGGCCATGAAGATGGCATTAAGAGCTTTTGATTTGAGCTCTTCTCCAACCCTGGGGCCGATCTGTTTGATAAAGGAAAGCCCTTCGGAATCGGCTTCCAACTCCATGGGGATACATCCGTTCTCCTCCAGAGATGTGTAGACAACATCCTTGTCTATTTCCGACGTCCGAACAACGAACGCAGCGGCTCCTTCTCCTCTGTAGTCCATGAGTTTCTGGACCTGAACATCTGAAAGACCGTCATTCTCCAGAGCGTCTTTCAGTTCCGCCGTACTTGTGGCGATATTGCTGACCACGTTCGTCTCAAGACCTCCTGTGAAATCAATTGAAAGGTCAAGGCCGCCGTTGATGAAGAATGCACCTGCTCCTATGAGAATAACTGCGGCGGAAATGATATATGTCTTCTTCCGCATTTCAACAAAAGAGAAGTGTCTTTCTCCCAGAATGGACCATCTCCCGAAACTGAGTGTCATTCTTTTCTTGTTCCTGAGGAGGAGTTCGATAAAAGCTCTTGAGAAGACAAGGGAACAGAACATACTGGCCAGAATACCTATAGAGAGAGTAACAGCGAACCCCTTTATGGGACCGGTTCCAAATTTGTACAGCACCAGAGCTGTGATCAGAGTGGTGATGTTAGCGTCGAAGATAGTAATGAAGGCTCTTGAATATCCTGATCTTACGGCTGCCCTTATACCCTTGCCGGCTCTCTTTTCTTCCCTGATCCTCTCGTATATGAGAACACTGGCATCAACTGCCATACCGATGGTCAGGATGATTCCCGCTATTCCCGGCAGCGTAAGGGTTGCATTAAGGCCTTTCAACCCTATCTGTGCCAGGGGGCCGGGGAAACTGAGAACGCCCATTATGATAAGCAGATCGAAGATCAGTGCCATAATCGCTACGACACCACCGGTTCCGTAATAGATGATAATGAAGGCAGCAATCAGGCACATCGCGATTATTCCCGCTATCATGCCTCTGTTGATGGACCGCTGGCCCAGACTTGGCCCTATGGTCTGTTCTTCCGCGATTACAAGCTCCGCTGGCAGGGAGCCGGCTTTCAGTACCAGCCGAAGGTCTCTT